>DGUF01000186.1:0-1029 GCA_002394525.1 Lachnospiraceae bacterium UBA4317
TGGAGACGAAGGTGTCGACGCCTGCAAGTCTGGCTTCGTCCTCGATGTCCTCCCAGCTGAAGGAGGTGAGGATGATGACGGGGGTTTCGTTTCCGACGGCGGCCCTGATCTGGCGTGTGGTCTCGATGCCGTCCAGGTCTGGCATTTTCCAGTCGACCAGGATGAGGTTGTAGGGCTCTCTGCGGGTGTGACGGACCTTGACCATCTCGATGCCGTCCAGGCCGGAGAGGGCTTTTTCGCAGGAGATGCCGACCTGGCCCAGGATGATCCGGGCGTGTTCGCAGGCGACGGGGTCGTCGTCTATGACCAGCACGCACATCTCGTGCGGATGCGGCATTCCGTCTCCGGAGGCAGAGTCTGTATCTTCGGTGATCCTGCGGTCCGAGTCGACCAGGGTCACGGTCACTGTGAAGGTCGTGCCCTTTCCTTTTTCACTTTCCACATCGATGTGGCCGTTCATGAGTTCGACGATGCTTTTTGTGATGGGCATTCCCAGGCCGGTGCTTCCGAACCTGCTTGTCGTCGAGGAGTCCTCCTGGGAAAAGGGATCGAAGAGGCGGGGCAGGTATTCTTTGCTCATGCCGATCCCCGTGTCACGGATGGTGAAGCAGAGGGTGGATTTTCCGTTGAAGCGGGCGGCTGTCTCCACGATGAAGTCCACGCTGCCGCCCTCGGGCGTGAATTTGACGGCATTCCCGAGGATATTGATCATGACCTGACGGAGCTTCATGTCGTCGCCGATATAGTAGTCCCCGACATGGCCCCTGACCGTGCAGTTGTAGGTCAGCCCCTTGTCCCGGCACTGGCCGCCGATGATGGTATTGACCTGGTCCAGGGCCTTCGCGAAGGAAAATTCCTCGCTCTTGACCACCATGCGGCCGGATTCGATGCGGGACATGTCCAGGATGTCATTGATGATGCCCAGGAGATGGCGGGCAGAGCTGCCGATCTTTTCCAGATGTTCTTTGACCCGGTCGCTGACATCGGGCTCATTCATGGCGATGTTGTTGAGGCCGATGATGGCGTTCA
>DGUF01000186.1:1118-4356 GCA_002394525.1 Lachnospiraceae bacterium UBA4317
TCATGTTGGAGAGGAAGGCGGTCTTTGCCCTGTTGGCGTTCTCCGCGGCGGACAGGGCCTCCGCCAGCTCATGGTTTCTGGACATCTGTTCCCGCATCTCTTTGTCAATGACGGTGAAGCCAAGCCCCACGGCGTGGACCTGGTGGTCATCCCGGTCGCCGGGGTGCCGCACGCCTGCCATGCGGAGCATTTCGTAATAGTCCCGGCCCTTTCTGTGGGCCAGATAGCGGTAGGCCATGATATTTTCGGTCGCCAGTACCTCGCGGATGTTGTCGGGATCGATGAAGTGCAGGAAGCCCTCCCGGAATTCCTCATCGACATACTTTTGGCCGTAACGGGTGAATGCCTCGTGAAAGGCGAAGTGGACGCCTTCCCCGATCTGGTCCGGATCCTCCGGATCCGCGCGGTAGCAGACGGCGTCGTCGGCATCTATGTCGACATGGTAGACACTGCGGTAGTCCGAGGCCATGGCGGTGATCATGCTGTTGAGTTCCTTGCTGCTCTGTTCCTGGGCCAGGACCTGCTCCTGCAGGGCCAGTTTTTCCTCCTGCAGGGTCAGTTTTTCCTCCAGCTCCTGCTGCCGGATCCGGCCCTCTGCCTCGGCCTCCTTGATCCGGGTCATCTCTGTGACATCCACGCACATGCCCAGAAGGCACAGCCGGCCGGTGCCGTCCTTGAAGGTCAGCTTGGTGGTCTGGAGGTTGCGCATGAAGCCTTTGGCGTCCGGGACATCCTCAAAAAATACATAGGGCTCCGCCATGGCGGTCGCCTTCCGGTCGTCCTCGACGAAGTGGTCAGCCGTCACCGGGTCAAAGATATCGTGGTCGGTCAGGCCGACAACGCCCTCCGGCGAGGCCTTGTGGGCATACTCCGCGAAGGACTGGTTGCAGGCCAGGTAGCGGCCGGTCGAGACATCCTTGGAAAAGGTCATGGCCGGCATGTTGGTCAGCAGGGCGCCGACGGACCCCATCAGGTCCGCCATCCGTCCGGCTGCCCTCGCCTCCTCCGCCAGGCGCAGGTTGTCCTCCTCCGCCCGCTTGTAGACCTGGGAGAGCAGGAGAATATAGGCGAACATGACGCCGATGAAGAAACAGCAGGGCTGGAAGGGATAGATGGCGTCCACGGAGATCCAGTAGGTATAGATAAAGACTCCGAGGGCAGGGATGAGAGAGAAGCCCAGAGTTGTCAGCAGGGTCCTCCGGTCTGCCTTGTTTTCTCCTGAAGCGGAATGACTCCCGCTGAGCAGAAGGTACAGAATACTGATGACGGGAATGAAATAGTAGACCAGGTTGAGATTGGAAAAAATGCCGAACAGGGGCCCGCGCGTATAGCGGTCTTCCGAGCCTCCGATCCTCCACAAAAGCCCGGTCCCCGCCATGGTCAGAAGGACCAGGGACATATTGAAAAGCCAGGGAGCGGCAAAGATATAGTCCCATTTTCTGCCCTTCAGGTGTCCCCCGGAAAAATGCCTGGAGAAGAGGAACCAGATATAGGGCAGAGTGATATAGACCAGATAAAACAGGAAATTAAAGACAATGAAGGCGCCGCGCCGGAAATCCTCCCCTGTATAGACGATGATCCACAGACAGTCCATTGCCACATAGAACATGCTGGTCCCGATCAGGATAAGGGAAATAGTCCGGTGCTCACTTTTTTTCAGCTTGTGACTGACATCAAACAGCATGAGGGTCAGCCCGATAAACAGCAGCGATGCAGTCATGGCATATGTGATCGTCATGTCCTTCTCCTTCCCCGGGGGTGCGCGGATCAACGCGGCATCCGACAAATTTCCTGCGGGTTTCTGCTGCTTCCATTTTAACATGTCCGGCTGGATAAGTGTGCGCTAATCTTATGAGTGTAATGCGGCTGCGCGGCCCGGATCCCTTTTGCCCCCTTGTACAACCCCTGCTTCCAGCCCTCAATTGTCATGACCCAGGCATTGCTATATAATGATTAACGGGAAATCAGCAGTTTGTAAGATACCTGACTGCTGATCGGCACGGAAAACAGTCATCAACGGAAACACAATTACGGAGGAAAAAAGGTATGCGGAAAAAGAATTCGTATGTACCTGACAAAGGAAGAAGCATCCATCGAAGGAGAAGGAACAGGTTTGTTCCGGTCATTCTCTCGGCAATGCTGGCATTCGGATGTCTGCCGGTATCTGCCGCGGAGATACCGGCGGAGCCTGTTTTTTTTGAGGAAGTTCCTTTTGAAGAGCAGGGGGCTTCTTTTGATGTGCAGGCTTCTATGGCAGAAGACCAGACAGAACCTGTTTTTTCAGAGGAAACTCCGGAAGACCAGCCTGAGCCTGTATTTTCAGATGGAGTCGCGGAGGAGTCCGCTTTTGAAGCGCCGGCTTCCGCTGCGGAAGACCTGACAGACCTGTCTTCCATGACAATTCTGGAGACGGATGTCAGCACCCCGTCGGAGGGATGTGTTTTTCTCGGAATTCACGGAAAATATATCTCTGACCGCCAGGCCGCTCTGGACAGGGTCAATGCGATCCGCCTGGAGGCCTGCCGGGAAGGCATCATCGACCCTAAAACCAGCAAGCCTCTGACAGAGGCTGATTATGTGCCGATCAAGTGGTCCGGCGATCTGGAGAAAATCGCCAGGATCCGCGCGGCAGAGTCGGCGCTGACCGGACAGCATCTGAGGACAAACGGAAACGATTGTTTCTCTTTCGACTATCCCGATGAACAGAAAAACTGGGGGGAGGTCCTGGCCTGGAACTGGTCTGATACCGTTCTGGAGGGCATCGAGCAGTGGTATGGAGAAAAGGAGGACTGGGTCAATAAGACTGAGGGCGCTGTGACGGGGCATTATACCTCGATGATCGATCCTTCCAACCTCTATATCGGTCTGGGAACCTTCTGCTCCGACCAGGCCCGCTTCTATAATACCACCGCCGGAGAATTCAGCTTTTTTGAAGATCTGGATGAAACTCCTGCGGGAACGGACGGCGAATGCATACAGAAACTGGAGGTCAACACCTCCTATCTGAGCGGCCCGGCTGAGCTGCGCGGGGAAACCCGGGGCGTCGCGGGGGATTCGGTCCCCCATGTGCTGACAACAGACACCACCTATTCCAGTGGTTCCAGGTCATTTACAGCGGAAGGCCTGTTTTTCCTGAACAATGTCAACTGGTCCTCCTCAAACCCTGCGGCAGCGGAGGTCAGCGAAGGCACAGTCACGGCCAAAATGTGCGGCAGCACACAGATCAGTGCCTCCCAGA
>DGUF01000186.1:4510-7098 GCA_002394525.1 Lachnospiraceae bacterium UBA4317
CGGCCTGACGGCAGGCGTCAGGTGCTCTATCTGCGGAGAGGTCCTGACAGCTCAGGAGGAGATCACAGCCCTGGGCCACGACTACGACGAAGGTGTTATCACGACCGAGCCGACCTGCGAGGAAGACGGTGTCCGGACATATACCTGCAAGCGCGACTCGAGCCACACGAGGACGGAGACAGTGGCGGCCCACGGCCACCAGTCCGTTGAGGATCCTCAAAAGGACCCCACCTGCACAGAGACCGGCCTGACCGCAGGCACCCACTGCTCTGTCTGCGAAAAGGTTCTGTCCGGCCGGGAAGAGATCCCGGTCCTTGGCCATGACTGGGATGAAGGCTCTGAAACCAAGGCTCCCACCTGCACGGAGAAAGGCATCAAAACCTTTACCTGCAGGAACGACTCCAGCCACACCCGGACGGAGGAGATTCCGGCTCACGGCCACAAGCCTGTTGAGGATCCCCAAAAGGATCCCACCTGCACAGAGACCGGCCTGACCGCAGGCACCCACTGCTCTGTCTGCGAAAAGGTCCTGTCCGGCCGGGAAGAGATCCCGGTCCTTGGCCATGACTGGGATGAAGGCTCTGAAACCAAGGCTCCCACCTGCACGGAGAAAGGCGTCAGGACCTTTACCTGCAAACATGACTCCAGCCACACCCGGACAGAGGAGATTCCGGCCAACGGCCACAGCTGGAAGGAGAAATATACCATCGATGTCGATGCCACCTGCGGCAAGGAAGGAAGCCAGTCCATCCACTGCAGCGTCTGCGATGCCATCAAAGAGGGTTCGACGCAGACTATTCCAGAGACAAATGAACACAAATACGGGGAATGGAAGACCACGAAGCCTGCGACCCTGCGCTCCGAAGGACTGAAAGAGCACGTATGCAGCGTCTGCGGTGACACCGAAACGGAGGCCATTCCCAGGAAAGAAACCGAGTCCATCAGCGTCGCCTCTGTGAAAGGCCTTTCCGACCAGACCTATACGGGCCAGCCGATCACCCAGGACTTCCTGGTCTATGATGAGAACATCCGCCAGGCAGAGGGGGAGGATGCCGCCCTCCTGAAAGAAGGGACAGACTACACAGTCAAATATGAAAACAACGAGAACGCCGGCACCGCATCCGTCATTCTTGAAGGCATGGGCAGCTACACAGGCACCGTGACCCAGACCTTCGAGATCAAAAAAGCAGACCAGAAGATCACGGCAACAGCCTCTGTGTCGACCATCTTCGTGGGCGATTCAGCGACCATCAGCCTGACAGGAAATGAAGGCGCAAAATCCTTCACCCCTTCCAACTCTTCCATCGCAGCCGTGAACTCTGCCGGCAAAGTAACCGGCAAAAAACCCGGCACCGTCAAGATCACAGCCAAAGCAGCCGCGACAGCCAACTACAACGCGGCTTCCACGACAGTCACAATCGTGGTAAAAGCGATCCCGATTTCCAGAGCGACCGTGACCTGCCCCGCCTCCAAGGTCTGGACTGGCTCCGCCCACTATCCGGTCCCGACATTAACGTATAAGGGCAAAAAACTGACAAAAGGGACACACTTCACACTTAAATACAGCAACAATAAAAATGTCGGTACAGCGACAATCGTGATCACCGGGAAAGGAATCTACACCGGCCGGAGGACCAAAACCTTCCGCATCAACCCCAAACCCACAACGATCTCCACGATCAAACCGGCCACCGGAAAGCTCACCATCAACTGGAGAAAACAGCCCTCCCAGACATCAGGCTACCAGATCCAGTACAGCTCCCGCAAAGACTTCAAGACCCAGAAGACCATCAAGATCACCAGCGCCTCCACGGTCAAAAGAACACTGTCCGGCCTTGCGAGAAAACACAAATACTATGTCAGAATAAGGACCTTCCGCAATATCGCTGGAAAGATGTACTATTCCACCTGGAGCCCGGCAAAGAGCGCAACGACAAAATGAGTCAAAGGGGAAGTGAGTCCCCGGGGCGTAACAGACTGACTCATATTATCTGATGCACCCGGGATATGAACTGTGAGTTGCCGGGGATATAATAGCCTGACTCATATTACCTGATTGCACCCGGGATATAAAATGTGAGTCATCGGGGCGTAAAGTTTGACTCAGTTTGCCTGATTTCCCCTGAGCCATAAGCCGGGGAAATTCAGGGGATATGTCACATTTCCTCCGACACACGCTTTTTCACACTTACATCAAAAACCTGAAAACAGCAGGCAGTTTGTAGTCCATACTGCCTGCTGTTTGAATTTGCTTAAGGCTCTTATCAGAACCCGGACTATTTGGAATGCTGCTATAGAGAAGGCCAGTTGCTGTGAAGATTAGAGTCACCGGGGATCAGGGTGTGACAAGGGGACAGGTGTGACAAGGGGACAGGCACTCTGTCACAGTAATGTGACAGAGTGCCTGTCCCCTTGTCACACCTGTCCCCTTGTCACACCTCCTTTGTCACATGCCGACTTCAGTCTTCCCTGTCGAGGACCAGATCCACGACAGAGTCCAGCGGAATCTCCATCCCCCGCTCCAGCAGCAGAAGGCGTCTGTAATCGTCGATCATCTGGACTCTGCCGGAGACAGTGACATAGGATCC
>DGUF01000226.1 GCA_002394525.1 Lachnospiraceae bacterium UBA4317
TGGTCGGGACAAAAGGAAAATGGTATGACCACAAGGTCATGGTCACAGATCCCGTAAAGGCGGAGTAAGGAATTGTCATTCTATGACGTTAAGGTCAAAAGGTGGTCAAGTAAACCCCGACTCGTCAAGCTGCACAAACGCCTTGGGCACGCTCTCGCTCTACCCTCGCTGGCAGCGGTACTAAGGCCGCTAAAATCCAGCGGCCAAGTACCGGCCGCTCGCCAAGGCCCTTCGGCTGTTTGTGCAGCTTGACGAGTCTCAGAGCCTTTACGATACTTTTGACCTTTACATCATTCTGCAACTCCTGAAAAGAACGGTAAGGAAATACGGATCGCGACGTAAAAACAACCGGGAAAGAGCGGCATTTTGTGCCGCTTTTTCTTTTAAAGGCGGAGCGGAGAGCTTTCCCGCGTATCTTCGGCCCGGGGATGGTTCCCACGGTGGATTTGCTCCGGAATGTTTTGCCACAGGGTATTTTGCATCGTTTTTTTTCCCCGGATGTTCTGCTTCGGATGTTTCCCGCTGGACAGGGCAAATGGGGCAGGCGCGTGGAGCGGACCGGGCCTGAGGACCCGGAGAAGAATGGAGAGGATCATGGAAGGATTTACAGAAGACCGGCTCAGGGAGCTGGCGGGAGCAGTCACCGGGCAGGACGCGGAGGCCGTCCGCGCGGCCGAAACCTATGTCGATTCGCTGGCAGCGCCTCCCGGGAGCCTTGGCAGACTGGCGGACGCCGCCATCCGGCTGGCCGGGATCACCGGCAGGGTGAAAAACAGAGTGGACAGGCGCAGGATCACCGTGTTGTGCGCGGACAATGGCGTGGTGGCGGAGGGAGTCGCCTCCACCCCGCAGATCGTGACCCTCTCCCAGGCGCTCAATATGACCAGGGGCCTGACCGGCATGTCGGCCATGGCCAGGCATTTCGGCTGCGAGGTCGAGGTAGTGGATGTCGGGATTGCGACACCCTATCATGAGGAGGGGAGCGGGATCCTTCAGCGCCGGATCCGGAGAGGAACGGGCAATCTGGCCCAGGAGCCGGCCATGACCCGGCAGGAGGCCGTAACAGCTATCGGCGTGGGCATCGAGCTGGCCAGGCAGGCGGCCGCGGACGGCGTGGAGGTCCTGGGCGTCGGAGAGATGGGCATCGGCAACACGACCACTTCCTCGGCTGTTCTGGCAGCCCTGACCGGCCTGCCGGTGGAGGAAGTCACAGGCAGGGGCGCGGGCCTGACGGACGCAGCCTTCGAAAAAAAGAAGCGGGTCATCGAGCGGGCCCTAGCCCTGCACGGCCTGGACGTGGAATGCTGTGAGAGCGGGGCGTCCGGCAGCGGGGCGGCAGACCTGGATGAGGCGGGCCTCGAGACGCTGAAAAAGGTGGATCCCATCGATGTCATTTCCAGGGTCGGCGGCCTGGACCTGGCCGCCATGTGCGGGGTCTTTATCGGGGCGGCCTCCTGCCGCATCCCCGTCGTGATCGACGGCTTCATCTCTATTGTCGCGGCCCTGTGCGCCGGCCGCCTGTGCGGGCCCGCCAGGGATTTCATGTTCCCCTCCCACGCCTCGGAGGAGATCGGCTATCTCTGCGCCGCCCGGGAGCTGGGCCTTGAGCCCTGGCTTCATCTCGGCATGCGGCTGGGAGAGGGGAGCGGCTGTCCCCTGGCCTTCCAGGTCCTAGATGCCGCCTGCTGCCTGATGAACGATATGGCCACCTTTGAGCAGGCCCGGATCGACGACAGCTACCTGGACCAGCTGCGGGGCAGCGGAGACTGACGGCAGGATCCGGATGATGCCGCCGGACAGAGCCGGCAATCAGGGAGAGGCGGAGGCAGATAGTATGACCCGGTGCTGCTGCCTGGCGGCGGACACCGGCCCCGGACAGAGCCGGCAATAAGGGAGAGGCGGACACCGCCCCCGGAATTTCCGGAGATCCCGGGACGGCAGGACAATGAATGGAGGAAATAATGGCAAAAGCGATCATGATCCAGGGAACCATGTCCAATGCGGGCAAGAGCCTTCTGGCCGCGGGCCTGTGCAGGATCTTCCGCCAGGACGGCTTCAGGGTGGCCCCCTTCAAGTCCCAGAATATGGCCCTCAATTCCTATATCACGGAGGAGGGTCTGGAGATGGGCCGGGCCCAGGTCATGCAGGCCGAGGCGGCCGGGATCCTGCCGGACGTGCGCATGAACCCCATCCTGCTCAAGCCGACCACCGATACGGGCTCCCAGGTCATCGTGCAGGGAGAGGTCCTGGGCGATATGGATGCCCGCAAATATTTTGCCTACAAAAAGAGCCTCATGCCCATGGTCCTGGAGGCCTATGAGTCTCTGGCGGAGGAATATGATATCATAGTGATCGAGGGCGCGGGGAGTCCCGCGGAGATCAACCTCAAGGCGGACGACATCGTCAACATGGGCCTGGCAAAGGCGGTCGGGGCCCCGGTCCTGCTGGCCGGCGACATCGACCGGGGCGGAGTCTTCGCCCAGCTCCTGGGCACCCAGATGCTGCTGGAGCCGGACGAGCAGGCCCTGCTCAAGGGCATGATCATCAATAAATTCCGCGGTGACAAGACCATCCTGGACCCCGGCGTGCAGATGCTGGAGGAGCGGAGCGGCGTCCCGGTCGTGGGCGTCGTGCCCTATATGCAGCTGGATATCGACGACGAGGACTCCCTGTCCCCCCAGCTGACCAGGACCAACCGGCCTCCCGCGGGAAAGCCGGTGGAGATCGCGGTGATCCGTCTCCCCCACCTGTCCAATTTTACGGACTTCAATGTTTTTTCCAGAATCCCGGAGCTGGACCTGCGCTATGTGTCGAGGCCGGAGGCCCTGACGGCGGGGGACGGCATTCCCGACATGATCATCCTGCCCG
>DGUF01000290.1 GCA_002394525.1 Lachnospiraceae bacterium UBA4317
GTGTGACAGGGGGACAGGCACTGGGTGTGACAGGGGGACAGGCACTGTGTCACAGTACTGTGACACAGTGCCTGTCCCCCTGTCACACCTTCCTGTCATACTCCCCGTCACACCAGGAAGCCCCTTTACTCCCGGCTCACAGGCTCCGGACCATGCCGGACACAAGCCTGGCGCAGTTCTGCGTAGCCCGGGTTTCAAAAGCCTCGAAAGAGACATCCGCCTCCTCGTCGGCCTTGTCGGAGATCGCGCGGACGACAAGGAAGGGAATGTGATTGACAAAGGCGGTGTGGGCGATGGCCGCCCCTTCCATCTCCGTGCAGATGGCCTGGAAGGTGTCAACGAGGCGGGTCTTCTGATCCGCGGAGCTGATGAACTGGTCTCCGCTGACGATCCGGCCCTCATGGACCCCGACGCCGGGCAGGGCGGTGCGGCAGACCCCGGCTGCGAGTTCCCGCAGGCGGGGGTCCGCCGGGAAGCTGCTCAGACTGTGGGCGGTGCCGATGCGGGGGATGACACCCGGCGCAAAGCCCAGGGGGGAGAGATCCATATCGTGATACATGGCGTCGGTGCTCAGCACGATATCCCCGATATTGATCCGGTGGTCCAGGGATCCGGCGATCCCGGTGTTGATCAGGTGGGTGATATCGAAGCAGTCGATCATGATCTGGGCGCAGATCGCGGCATTGACCTTGCCGATCCCGCTCCGGACGATGATGACGTCTGTCGAACCTATCTTTCCCTTGTGAAACTGAAAATCAGCCTTCTGGATGACCTCTTCGGAGGTCATTTCTTCTTTTGTGAGCTTTTCGATCTCACTGTCCATGGCACCGATGATGCCGATCCTTGTATTCATGGGCAGGACGTCTCCTTTGGTAAGATTAGCTGTTAGTTATTAGCTGTTAGCTGTTAGCTATTAGCTGTTAGCTGTTAGCTAAGAGCTAAAAGCCAATAGCCATTAGCTTTCATCAGTCAGCTATATATTACCACTTCAGGGCGGATCTGTGGTAAACTAATCATAACTATGTGCCTGCGCGGGCAGGCGCTGGAACAGATCGTTGAAATGGATACCGGGAAGGTGTCCGCGGATCTGAAAATGGCCGCGGGCAGTCCTTTTGAAAATGTAAAAAAGGTGGAAAGAATGCAGACTGGAAACGAAAGCAGACGGGGAGAGAAGCCGCGTCTGCGCGTAAAGGATTATATTGTCTACTATGCCGCGTATACCCTGCTGTTCGCTCTTGTGGCGGCAGCGGTCTTTGTGTGGTTCTGGCTGAAGAGAAAGCGTTTTGTCTGGCAGACGGACGGGGTCAACCAGCACTATTACGGCCTGCTGTATTTTGCCCGGTGGGGGAAGGAGGTCCTGCGGAATTTTCAGCAGACGCATTCGCTGCGGGTGCCCACCTTCAGCCTGCGGATCGGCTACGGGGAGGACCTCTTTACGACCCTGGCCTATTATGTGATCGGCGATCCCTTCAGCCTGCCTGCGGTCTTTGTGCCGGAGCGATATCTGCTGCATTTCCATGACCTGATGCTGATGGCCAGGTTCTGGATGGCCGGCATCACCTTCAGCGCCTATGCCTTCTACATGGGCAGGAGGTCCCGTCCGGGCGTGCTGGCGGGGGCCCTGATCTACATTTTCAACGGCTTTACCATGTCGGGCATGCGCCATCATTATTTCCTCAATCCCTTTGTGTTTTTCCCGCTGCTCCTGCTGGGCTGCGAGAGATATTTCCGCAAAAAAAAGCCGGGGCTCTTCATCTTCATGGTCTTTGTCTCGGCCGTGAGCAATTTTTACTTTTTCTATATGCTGGTCATCATGACGGTCCTGTACGCGGTCTGGCGCTCGCTCCGCCTGCGGGGGATCCGTCAGCTGGGCCGGGTGGTCCTGGACGGGATCGCCTTCCTCTTTTACGGGCTGATCGGGACGATGCTGGCGGCGGTGGTCTTTCTGCCGGTCGTGCTGCGCTTTCTGCAGGATCCCAGGGCGGCCGGGACCAAGGCTGTGCCCTTTTTCTGGACGGAGAGCTTTTACCGCAATTTCCTGGACTGCTTTCTGACCAACGGGACGTCGGCCCTGTCCGAGTCCTGGACCTATATGGGCTTCGGAGCCGTGGCGGCCCTCTGTGTCCTCTTTATTTTCGCCAGGCGCAAAAAGCATTTTGACCTCAAGGCGGCCTTCGTCGGCCTGACCTGCCTGCTGATGACGCCCATGGCGGGCTATGTGATGAACGGCTTTTCCTATCCGGCCAACCGCTGGATGTGGGCCTATGCCCTACTGGTCGGCTTTATGACCGCAACGGCCTTCCCGGAGTTTATGGAAGCGGGAGGAAGGACCCTGGCGGTCCTCTTTGCCCTGATGTTTATCCTGGCGGCGGTCTGTGCCTTCTGGAGCTACACCCTGTCCAGGGCCAGCGGAATGGCCTTTATCCTGGGCCTCTTCGGACTCGGAGCCGTCCTCCTGGGCCATGTCTTTTTGCTGGAAAAAAGAGCTTCCGGCGGTGAGGACGGAAGCGGATCGCCTCTGGCTGGCGCCGCGGCGGGTGGAAGCGCCGCAGGAACGTCTCTGGCTGCCGCTGTGTCCGATGGAAGCGCCGCGGGAACGCTTACGGCTGCCGCATCTTATGAAAGCAGATCCGGCAGCCGCCCGGCGGAGAGCTCCGGGCAGGAGGACAGGATCAGGGCTCAGGCAGGCCCTGAGAGCACGGGCAAGGCGGCGGACGCAGTGAGCTACAGGGTCTCCGTGCGCGTGCAGGCCATGCTCCTGGTCTGTGTCATGCTCACGATCGCCTCGGCCGGTTATTTTGACTATGCCCCGGAGAGGTCCGCCAAGGTCTTCGAGTACCTGTCCCGGGCCCAGATCGAGGTGCAGACGGCCAAGGATTCGGCCGCGGCCGCAGACCTGATCGACGGAAATCTCCTGAAGACAGAAAAAGGGACTGTGCCTTTTTACAGGTACACCACCTATAATCCCGAGAACAATACCTCCATGCTCTACGGCGTCTCCAATACCCAGTACTACTGGAGCCTGTCCAACCCGGATATCGTGCAGTTCCTGTCGGAGACAGGGCAGCTCAACCGGATGATCCACCTGTATGACAGCCTGGATGACCGGACTTTTCTCAATGAGATCGCGGGTATCCGCTATTTCCTGGGCAATGACAAAGAGGGCGTTCCCTATGGCTATGTAAAAAAGGAGGGGCTTTCCTACGACAACCATGATCTGTGGCCGGAGCTGGAGCTGGTGGACCGCTATTCCTGTGAAGTCTACGAAAACAGCTATGCGCTGCCTTTTGGCTTTACGTCCGACAAATGGATCAGCCGGGAGGACTATGAGGCCCTGGATATCCCTCAGCGCCAAGAGGCCCTGATGCAGGGGATCGTGCTGGACAGGATCCCCGCCGACAATTTTGAAAAGATCGATCCCTCGGCCGGCTTTACGGACCAGAGGCTGCCTGTCACCTTTTCCTTTGATCAGGGAAAGATCACGGGCACGGGGCTGAAGGAAGCCGCCGTTGTGCCGGCGGCAGCAGCAACAGCAGCGGCGGCCCCTGCGCCGGCAGCAGCTCCTGCAGCAGCTGCAGGAGCGGGCGCTGCTTCCGGAGCGGCAGCGGCAACTGCGGGCACAGCAGCGGGCACGGAGGAATCTGCCGCGGCTGATCAGGACAATCAGGCAGTGGCCCTGGAGGCCGCGGGCGGAAAAGAGAGGATCTCCTTCGAGATCCGAGAGGCCGGGACACCCGTGACCATCAGCTTCAGCGGTCTGCCGGCCTGTGAGACCGGGCTCTACCTGCGCGGCATGCAGTACCAGGCGCCCGCGGGCAGGAGCGGGTCCACCAAGTTCCTTCTGCCTGTCAGGGGCTTTTCGGGAGAGATAATGGCTGCGGACAAGCAGCTTGGATTTACGACGCCCATGGACCCCTGGACCACGGGCCAGAAGGACTTCCTGGTCAACCTGCGCTGGCATGAGCAGGCCATGGACAGGATCGAGATCACCTTCCCGGCAGAGGGGACCTTCTCCTTTGATTCGATCGGGGTGGTCTGCCAGCCCATGACCTCTTATCAGGCCCAGGTCCAGGCCCTGCGGGCAGAGACGCTGGAGGACCTGGATATCCACGAGATGGGAGAGAGCTCCGCAACAGACAGGATCACGGGCCGGATTGATCTGGCCGCGCCGAAGATCCTCTGCCTGCAGATTCCGCGCACACCCGGCTGGTCGGCTTATGTGGACGGCACCAGGGCGGAGCTGCTGAGGGCGGACACCATGTTCAGCGCCATCCTCCTGCCGGCGGGCAGCCACGAGATCGAGCTCCGCTATCAGACGCCGGGCCTGCTCCTGGGAGCGGCCGTGTCCGCGGGGACCCTGGTGCTGATCCTGCTCTTCGGCCTGATCTACGCAGTCGTGTCCCTGGTCCTGCACCTGCTGGACAAACGCAGGGAGTCGATCCCCGAGGGGGATTTCAGGGAGGCGGAGACGCCCGCGGGCCCGGAGCTTGAGGCGGAAGAAAACACAGGTGCAGACGTGCTCGTGGCGGGAACCAGAACCGCCGGAGCGGCCATGCCGGGCAACGTGCCTGTGGCAGGAACCGACGAAGCGGCCAGGCCGGGCGGCGCAGCGGAGGCGTGATCCTCAGAGGAAAAGGACGGCCGAAGGAATTGACAGGTTGTTACTATTCACAGTCCCTTCGGAACTGTGAATAGTAACTTGCGAAAATCGTATTCCAATGCGCTTAAGCGCACGATTTTCGCCGTCTCACTCGGGTTTTTGCATGAAAAAGCCATGCAAAAACGCCTCGAATTAACTGGCTGTGAATAGAAACAACAGATTATCTATGAATCAGAAAAAAATATCCGGGGGA
>DGUF01000007.1:0-197 GCA_002394525.1 Lachnospiraceae bacterium UBA4317
AGCCGGCGATCAGGGCATAGTGGGCGAAGTCCCTGCCCGCGTACTTGGTCAGAAGGATCCTGTCCCCGTTGAGGACGCCGACGATGACAGCCGGGATGATGCGGGGATAGATGGTCCTGCCGCAGGAGGTGCAGCGCACCGCGCGCTCGGTCTCGGAGTGCACAGTCGGGGAGCCGCAGGTCCCGCAGAAGCGGTTG
>DGUF01000007.1:249-1043 GCA_002394525.1 Lachnospiraceae bacterium UBA4317
CCGCAGAAGCGGTTGTCCCGGTACCAGTTGGCCAGCTGATAGGCCGTGAGGGCCGAGAAGAGCCTGTGCTGGGGGCCGTAGGCCGCCTGCCGCATGGTGCGGATGTCCATAAAGGCAAAGCCCTCCGGGATGTCCTCGTCCTTGAGGTCCTCCCGCAGCAGGAAGGTGGGGCGCTGGTCCACCGTAAAGAGATAGGTGTATTTGTCCGCGGGAACCTCTGTGACGGCCCCGGCGGAAGATTCTTTGTTCCCGGCGGCCGCCGCCTCCAGCTCGCCCGCCTCGGGAAGGCGCAGGAAGCGTCCCCGCTCCAGATAGAAGCGCTTTTCGTCCGGCCACTCCATGCCGTTTTCGGGCATGCTGACCCGGCCGCCCTCAAAGGCCAGCCCGGCTTCCTTCTCAAAGGAATGTCCCGCGTTCTTCTTGATCAGAAGTTTGGGACCACGAAAGCAGAATACCGGATCCACCGGCCTGGGGTCTGTCTTTTCCGAAAACTGATTGCGCAGCCTGTGCGGCGCTATATCCTGAATCATCATGGTGCAATGGCTCCTTTCCTGTCTGTCGCCCCCTGCTCTGCAAATAGCGAAAGCGGCACTTTTTCCCTTGTCCTTTTCATCTTTTTATTTTCATTTTTTTAAAGAGAATACTTTCCAAAAAGAATACCATCAAACACCTGAATTGAAAACTGTCACTTTGCCGCATTCGCACCATAGATCATATACGGCTACAGTTCACGCCCCCTCGAAGGGCGTGAACTTCCAACGCTTGCGCAGGCGATAACAATGGGGTGTAGCAAA
>DGUF01000007.1:1130-4437 GCA_002394525.1 Lachnospiraceae bacterium UBA4317
CCCCTTGTCACACCCAAAACACCTCACATTTCAGGTGGGCCTGAACTGTAACCATATACGTTTTTTACACCAGGGCCCGCACGGCATTGAGGACGCAGAGGATCATGACGCCGACATCGGCGAAAATGGCCAGCCACATATTGGCGATGCCCGCCGCGCCCAGGAGCAGGCAGGCGGTCTTGACGCCGATGGCAAACCAGATATTCTCATTGACGATGCGGATGCACTTTCTGGCCAGGCGGATGGCCTGGGCGATCCTGGCGGGATCATCGTCCATGAGGACCACGTCGGCGGCTTCTATGGCGGCGTCCGACCCCAGTGCGCCCATGGCGATCCCGATGTCCGCCCGGGAGAGGACCGGTGCGTCGTTGATCCCGTCCCCGACGAAGGCCAGGGCATTTTTATTGACGGACTTTGTCTTTTTATCTGCAGATTCCTTCTCTAAATCTGCGGAATCCGGCGTTTTCCCTGCTGAATCCGGTGTTTTGCCGTCCGGATCTGTCCCGGCGCCGGTCCCCGGCCCCCTGCCCGCATTTCCTCCGCGGGCCGAGGCCAGGAGGTCCTCGACCCGTCTGACCTTGTCCTCCGGCAGGAGGCGGGCGTGGTATTCGTCAATGCCGAGCTCTGCGGCCACATGGGCGGCAATGCCCTCGGCGTCGCCGGTCAGCATGACCGTTCGGGTGACGCCGGCTTTTTTCAGGTCCCGGATTGCCTGTGCGGCGCCCGGTTTGATCTCATCGGAGATCACGATATGGCCCAGATAGTCCTGCCCCATGCTGACATGCACGACCGTGCCGGTCTCCACGGCGGAATGATCGTCCTCCGCAGGGATCACGACCCCCTGGTCACGCATCAGATCCAGATTTCCGACCGCGACAGGATACCCGTCCAGCTCCGTGATGACGCCGCGGCCGCTGATCTCCTTGGATTTGCCGATCCGCACGGACATGAGGGGCTTCCGGTAGGCCTCCTTGAGGCTGCGGCTGATCGGATGGCGGGAGTACATCTCCGCCAGCGCCGCGTACTTGAGCAGGCGGTCAGCGGCATCCTCCTCCCCGTCAGCGCCCGCCGGGCTGCCGGCGTGGGCGGGGCAGACCTTCGTGACGACAAAGTTTCCTTTCGTGAGCGTCCCGGTCTTGTCAAAGACGACCGTGCGCACATTGGCCAGGGTCTCCATGAAATTGGCGCCCTTGATCAGGATGCCCTTGCTGCCGGCCCCGCCGATGCCGCCGAAAAATGTGAGGGGGATGCTGACCACGATCGCGCAGGGGCAGCTGATGACCAGGAAGGTCAGGGCGCGGTAGATCCAGTCAGACCACAGATCCCACCCTCCGGGATGCCGGAAGACCAGCATGCTGACGGCCGGGCCCAGAACTGCCAGGGCCAGGGCTCCATAGCAGACCGCCGGTGTGTACCAGCGGGCGAATTTTGTGATGAACTGCTCCGACCGGGCTTTTCTGGAGCCCGCATTTTCGACCAGGTCCAGGATCCTGGAGGCCGTGGACTCCTCGAACTCCTTTGTCGTTCGCACCCGCAGCAGGCCGCTGAGGTTGATCGACCCGCTCAGGATCTCCTGGCCCTCGCGGATATCGCGGGGCAGGGACTCCCCGGTGAGGGCGGAGGTGTCCAGGGTGGAATTTCCCTCGATGACCACGCCGTCGATCGGCACCCGTTCGCCGGGCCGGACGAGGATGATGCTCCCCGGCTCCACATCGTCGGGGTCCGCCTCCTCCACGCCGTCCTCCGTCTCCAGGTTTGCGGAATCCGGCCGGATATCCATCAGGTCGCTGATATTGCGGCGGCTCTTCCCGACCGCATAGCTCTGAAAGAGCTCACCGACCTGATAAAAGAGCATGACGGCCACGCCCTCCGTATACTCGCCGAGGATCATGGCCCCGATCGTCGCGACGGCCATCAGAAAGTGCTCGTCAAAGACCTGGCGGTTTCTGATGCCCTTACAGGCCTTTTTCAGGATATCGTACCCCACCGTAAAATAGGGCACAAGAAAAAGCAGAAAACGCAGGACCGGATACCGCTTCAGAGGAAGGACGGACAAAAGGACCATCAGGACCGCCGCCGCTATGATCCGGACCAGGAGGTTTTTCTGCTTTTTATTCATGGTTGTCATTTTTAATTTCTCCCCGCAGGCGCTTCTTTTTTCCGCCCGCACGATTATGGATTACAATGCTCCCCCGCGGGCGCGGCTTCAGCACCCGCAGGGACAAAAAACCGGCCATCAGAGGAAGATCTGGCAGTCGTCCTCAACGACCTTGCAGTTTTTAATGACCTCCTGCATGACCAAATCGACGTCTGCTCCGTCCTCGAACTCCACCTTCATCTTCAGGGCCATGAAATTGACGACGGCATCCCTGACGCCGGCTGTCTTCTTCGTCGCCTCCTCCATCTTGTTGGCGCAGTTGGCGCAGTCCACGTCGATCTTGTAGGTCTTTTTCATTTTCGAGCTCCTTTCTATTTTTCTGTGTTTTTCCGCAATGGCTATGATGATGTCCCCGGTACTTTTTCCATATAGGCCCTGCAGGCACCCGCCTGGATCTCATGAATCCCGGCCCTGCTAGGCATACGGGGCAGTTCACTCCAGGATGTGCTCCATCCCCATTTTGATGATGGTGCGCACGTGGTCGTCCGCCAGGTAATAGACGATCTGTTTGCCTTCCCTGCGGCCGTTGACCAGACGGGCCTGCTTGAGCAGGCGGAGCTGGTGGGAGACCGCGGACTGGGTCATGCCCAGGAGGGCCGCCAGGTCACAGACACAGACGTCCGCCTCAAAGAGGGCAAACAGGATCCGGATCCTGGTCGTATCGCCAAAGGCCTTGAAGAGCTCGGCCAGGTCATAGAGCCGGTCCTCGGGCGGCATCTGTCCGCTGACCATCCGCACCTTGTCCTCGTGGACCTCCTCCACCTCACAGCACTCGACGCCGTGCATCAGCCTTTTGGATTCGTCACTCATAAGATCACCTCGAACTTTTCCTTTTTATCCAACAAACATATGAACATTTATTCATATGTTTGTTGCTATACTACACCCGGTCCGCTGTGCAGTCAAGCCCCAAAAGGACAGAAAAATACAGTTCAGGCCATCTCGAATTCGAAGAGTTTTTGCGACAATGCGAAGCATTGTTGTTTCCAAGGCAAAAACCTGAGTCAGACGACGTTCAGCGGTGCCTAAGCGCATTGGAATCGCTGAACGCAGTCGTTACAGTTCACGCCCCCGACAGGGCCTGAACTCCTTTTACCAAGCCTGCCACAGGCCCTGCGGAACCGGACAGGGTTGTTTCATGAAGAAAAA
>DGUF01000247.1:0-1119 GCA_002394525.1 Lachnospiraceae bacterium UBA4317
CTTCGGCGACAACATTGAGCGCGCCTACAGGAGCGGCGTCAAATATGTGGCCCAGCCCGGCGGCTCCATCCGCGACGACAATGTCATCGCTGCCTGCGACGCCCACGACATGGTCATGTGCTTCACCGGGATCCGCCTCTTCCACCACTGATGAGGGAAGGGTCCTGGAGACCCTTCACGGATGAGAGGCCGGACCGGTTCCGGAGACCCTTCAGAAGACCTGAAGAAGACATTTACAGAAGAAGACATTTACAGAAGACATTTACAAAAGAAGACATCTGAAACAGAAATCTGCAAACGGACCCGCGGCCCTGCCGGGCTGCGGGTCATTAGGACACGACAAGGAGACTTCCGCATGCGTATCGGAACCGGCTATGATGTTCATAAACTGGTCGAGGGCAGGAAGCTGATCTTGGGCGGTGTGGAGATCCCCTTTGAGAAGGGGCTGCTGGGACATTCGGACGCCGACGTCCTGGTCCATGCCATCATGGATGCCCTGCTGGGCGCCGCCGCCCTGGGAGACATAGGCCTGCACTTTCCGGATTCGGATCCGGCCTACAGCGGGGCGGACTCCCTCATGCTGGCCCGGAAGGTGGCGGATCTGCTGGCGGAAAACGGCTATCTGATCGAAAATGTCGATGCGACCGTGATCGCCCAGGCCCCCAAGCTCAGGCCCTATATCGATGAGATGCGCAGGAATATCGCCGAGGCCCTGGACCTGGAACTCAGCCAGGTCAGCGTCAAGGCGACCACAGAGGAGCGGCTGGGCTTCACGGGCCGCGGAGAGGGCATCTCCGCCCAGGCGGCGGCCCTGCTCACGTCCCCCCGGGATCTGGCCGTCCGTGAGGTGCCCGCGGCAGGGGGAGGCTGCGCGGCATGCCCCATGCGGCAGGGCTGAAAAAACCGGATCTGAGGGCCCTGCCCGCGGAAAACCCCGGGGACCGGCACTCAGGACCTGCCCGCGGAAAACCCCGGGGACCGGCACTCAGGACCTGCCCTGAAACGAAGAAATGACAAAAAAGAGGAACCGTAAATGATCAGAATCTATAATACGATGACGAAGCGCAAAGAGGATTTCGTGCCGCTGCACGAGGGAAAGGTCGGCATGTATGTGTGCGG
>DGUF01000247.1:1179-3025 GCA_002394525.1 Lachnospiraceae bacterium UBA4317
CCCACCGTCTACAACCTGATCCATATCGGGAACGCGCGGCCCATGATCGTCTTTGATACAGTGCGCCGGTATTTTGAATACCGGGGCTATGAGGTAAATTTCGTCTCCAACTTCACGGACGTCGACGACAAGATCATCAACAAGGCCAACGAAGAGGGAGTCGACGCCAGTGTGATCTCCGAGCGCTATATCGAGGAGTGCAAAAAGGACATGGCGGCCATGAACATCCGGCCCGCCACGACCCATCCCCAGGCGACCAAAGAGATCGGCGGCATGATCCGGATGATCCAGAAGCTGATCGATACCGGCTATGCCTATGTCGCAAAGGACGGGACGGTCTACTACAGGACCAGGAAATTCAGGGACTACGGCAAGCTGTCCCACAAGGACCTGGACAATATGCAGACCGGCCTGCGCATGCTGGCCGTCACCGGCGAGGACCAGAAGGAGGATCCGCTGGACTTCGTCCTCTGGAAGCCCAAAAAAGAGGGCGAACCCTACTGGGAGTCCCCCTGGTGCCAGGGCCGGCCCGGCTGGCACATCGAATGCTCTGTCATGAGCAAGGAATATATCGGCGATACGATCGACATCCACGCCGGCGGCGAGGACCTGGTCTTCCCCCACCACGAGAATGAGATCGCCCAGTCCGAGGCTGCCAACTGCTGCACCTTTGCCCGTTACTGGATGCACAATGCCTTCCTCAATATCGACAACCGCAAGATGTCCAAGTCCCTGGGCAACTTCTTTACCGTGCGCGACATCCTGGACCAGTACGACGGCCAGGTCCTGCGCTATTTCATGCTCTCCGTCCACTACCGGAGCCCGCTGAATTTCAGCCGCGAGCTCATGGAGGCCGCAAAGACCTCCTACGGCCGCATCGTCAACTGCGCCGAGAACCTCCGCTTCCTTTTGGAGAAGGCGGACGGGGCGGCGGCCCTGACAGAGGCTGAAGAGGCTCTGCTGCCTGAGGCCGATGCCTTCCGCGGCCAGTTCGAGACCGCCATGGACGACGACTTCAACACGGCGGACGGAATCGCGGCCGTCTTTGAGCTGGTCAAGTGGATCAACAGCCATGTGGACGAGACCTCCACCGCCGCCTTCCTGCAGAAGCTCTACGGGGAGCTGCAGAGCCTGGCGGATGTATGCGGCCTTCTGCTGCAGCGGGACAAGGACCTGGACGTTGACCTCGCGGCCTATGTCGAGGCCCAGATCGCGGCCCGGCAGGCTGCCCGCAAGGCCCGCGATTTCGCGAAGGCGGATGCCATCCGCGACGAACTCAAGGCAAAGGGAATCATTCTTGAGGACACCCGCGAAGGAGTCAAATGGAAAAAAGCGTGACCGGGAGACCGGCGGAGGACCGGGAGGTGACCTCCTCCGCTGAGACAGACCAGATGACAAATGCTGCCGCCGAGGGGCCGGAGCTTTTCGCCCTGGACGGCTTTGATCAGGACCTGCGGACCTATTCCCCCCTGGCCCTGGCCTTTCTGGGGGACGGGGTCTATTCCCTGATCATACGGACCACAGTCCTGGCAAAGGGCAACCGGCAGGCGGAGAAGCTCCACAACGAGACGACCCGGCTGGTCCGGGCCGGAAAACAGGCGGCGGTCGGCAGGGCCATCTATGACTTGCTGACCGTCGAGGAGCAGAAGATCTACCGCAGAGGCCGCAATGCCCATCCCATGCACCATGCAAAGGGGGCCTCCCTGGAGGAATACCTGCAGGCGACCGCCCTGGAGACCCTGTGCGGCTACCTCTTTCTGCAGGGCAGGATGGACCGGCTGACAGAACTGATCCGGACGGGGCTGGAGCGGACGCAGCGCAGAAACGGAGACCTGCTGATCGAGAC
>DGUF01000247.1:3138-6783 GCA_002394525.1 Lachnospiraceae bacterium UBA4317
AAGACCGGATCTGAGCGGCCGGCGGGAGTCTCCCGTCAAAGACAGAAGACCAGAAGAATCGGGCAGGGCGCATGTCCCTGTCCGATCCTTTTTATAAAAATCACCATGAGAGGTAAGCATGCAGAACAGAAATCATGACCGCGGCACGGGCGAGCGCGCCGGCGACAGGAGGCGGGAGGAGAGAAGACCTGCCGTCCGCCGGGACCGCAGCCGTGAGCGGATCGACAAAAGAGAAGAGGAGGGGCTCCGGGAGCCCGATGAAAACCGGATCGAGGGCAGGAACGCGGTGATCGAGGCCTACCGCGCCGGCAGGACCATCGAGAGGCTCTACCTGCTGGAGGGGCCGGCGGAGGGCGCCATGCAGACCGTCCTGCGCCTGGCAAAGGACCACCACACACCGGTCCGCTTCCTGACCAGGCAGAGGCTGGACCAGCTGTCCCAGACCGGAAAGCACCAGGGGGTGATCGCCCAGGCCGCGGCCTTTGCCTACGCGGAGATCGAGGATCTTTTTGCCAGAGCGCAGGAGAAGGGGGAGGATCCCTTTTTTATCCTGCTGGACCAGATCGAGGATCCCCACAATCTGGGAGCCATCATCCGGACGGCCAACCTGGCCGGCGCCCACGGGGTCATCATCCCGAAGGACAGGGCGGTCGGTCTGACCGCGACAGCGGCCAAGGCATCCGCCGGCGCCATCCACTACACCCCGGTGGTCAAGGTGACCAACCTGGCCAGGACCATGGAGGACCTGAAAAAAAGAGGGCTCTGGTTCGTGTGCGCGGATATGGACGGCACACCCATGACGAAGCTCTCCATGACCGGTCCCATCGGTCTGGTCATCGGAGCCGAGGGGAGCGGGGTCAGCCGCCTGGTCAGGGAAAAATGCGACATGACGGCGGCCATTCCCATGAAGGGGGAGATCGACTCCCTCAACGCGTCGGTGGCGGCAGGAGTCCTCATGTATGAGATCCTCCGCCAGAGAGGATAATACGGTACCTATGCAGAAGGAATATTATGAGGCCCTCTCCGACGATGAGCTGATCGGCTTCTACAGGGACGGCGACGACCGGGCCGCGGAGACTCTCATGGGCAGATACAAGGGGCTGGTGCGCAGCCGGGCCCGGTCCATGTTCATCCTGGGAGGGGATTCCGAGGACCTGATCCAGGAGGGCATGCTGGGCCTCTTCAAGGCCCTGCGGGACTATGACCGCGGCAGGGACGCCAGCTTTGCGACCTTTGCCTCCCTGTGCGTCTCCCGCCAGCTCTACACGGCCGTGCAGGCCTCGGGCCGCAAAAAGCACATGCCCCTCAATACGGCAGTCTCCCTGAACGCGCCTGCCTCCCGCGCCGGCGGGGCAGAGGGCGGAGAGGGGACGGAGCTGGAGGAAAAGCTGGCCGATGAGCTGCATACCCTGACCGCCGACGGATACGGAGCCAATCCCGAGAAGGTCCTGATCGACCGGGAGGATTTTGAACGGCTCCAGGAACGGATCGAGAGCGAGCTCAGCCCCCTGGAAAAGCAGGTCCTGGACCTCTACCTGACCGGTATGAACTACATCGAGATCGCCCATATCCTGAACCGGGACGAAAAGTCCACCGACAATGCCCTGCAGCGCATCCGCGCCAAGGTGCGGAGCTGGAAAAAAGCCTGAAAAAAGGTCAGAAAGACAGGGAAAAAATCCACAGGAGACAAAGATGTACAGTTTTTTTGCAACGATCTCCAGAATGAAATATATTGAGCGCTGGGCCCTTATGCGCAGCTCCCGCCCGGAGAACCTCTCCGAGCATTCCCTGGAGGTGGCGGCGATCGCCCATGTCCTGTGCACGATCGGAAACCTGCGCTACGGCAGACATCTGGACGCGGATCGGGCTGCCATGCTGGGCCTGTATCACGATGCGACGGAGATCATCACAGGGGATATGCCGACCCCGGTCAAGTATCACAGCCGCCTGATCCGGGAGGCCTATCAGGATGTGGAGGAAGCGGCGGCGGTCCGCCTGCTCAGCCTTCTCCCGGACGACCTCCGGGAGACCTACCGGGAGATCCTGCTCCCGGGGAAAAGCCCCAATGCACAGACGGAGGAGTACCTGCGCCGGCTGGTGAAGGCGGCGGACAAGCTCTCCGCCCTGATCAAGTGCATCGAGGAGGAAAATGCCGGCAACAGGGAATTCAGGACGGCCGCGGACACGATCCAGGACTCGGTGGCGGAGATGGCGGCCCGGCTTCCGGAGGTGGAGGATTTCTGCAGGGATTTCCTGCCCGCCTACGGCAGGACTCTGGATGAGTTGATGTAACATTCCATGTTCACGCCCCCGATAGGGTGTGAACATGGAATGTTCGTGTCTGATGTCCATGTGCGAACGGCTTTGAATGTGATAAACTGATTGCTATAGAGATAATTTATTATCGCAAAAAAGAAACAAGGGGGCTGATCTGTGAAGATATCGATTCTGACCATGATGCCGGACCTGTTCGGGGATTTTCTGGAGGGGCCGGTCCTCTCCAGGGCCGTGCGCAAGGGCGGTCTGGAAATGGAGATCATTGACATCCGGGACTATGCGCCCGGGAGCTTCCGCCATATCGATGACTCCCCCTTCGGCGGCGGGGCCGGAATGGTCATGCGCTGCCAGCCTGTCCTGGATGCTCTGCGGGCCTGCGTAAAAACCGGTCCCGCGGAAGAGACCGGGAAAAGGCGCACGGTCATCCTCAGTCCCGTGGGGCGGCCTTACACTCAGAAAAAAGCCCATGAATTCGCGGACCTGGACCACCTCATCCTGGTCTGCGGCCACTATGAGGGCATGGATGCCCGCATCTATCCCCATGCGGACGAGCTGGTCTCGATCGGGGATTATGTTTTGACCGGCGGGGAGCTGGCTGCCCAGGTCATCACGGATTCTGTGGTCCGTCTCCTGCCCGGGAGCCTCAGGGAGACCAGCATCAGGGAGGAGTCCTTCGAGAACGGTCTCCTGGAGTATCCCCAGTACACACAGCCGGCCGTCTATGAGGAGGAGGCGGTTCCCGAGGTCCTTCGCTCGGGTGACCACGAGCGCATCCGGAAATGGCGTCTGCAGCAGTCCCTGCTCCTGACGCGCAAAATGCGGCCGGATCTGTTTGAGGCACACACTCTGACACAGGAGGAGGCAGCACTTGTGGAGGAGGCGGACAGGCTCCTCAAAGCGTGATAAAGCGCAGAGCGCTTCGACATGAGAGGTAGGTATGTTTGAAAAGAACTTTCAGCTCAATGACGAGACACTGCAGGTAGTGGAGCACATCGGTCAGCATATGCCCGGAGGCTTCTTTATTTACCGCGCGGAAGGGGACGAGGCGGCGGAAAAGATCCGCGCCCTGGACAGGCCTTATGCCAGGGAGGTCCCCATCATCGCCATGACGGCCAATGCCTTCGAGGATGACCGCAGGAGCTCGATCAGGGCCGGCATGAATGATCATATAGCCAAGCCGCTGGATTTCAATGAGCTGGCTGAGGTCCTGCAGAAATACATACACTGACCGGAAAATAGCTCAGAAGGCCGGGCAGGCGGGAGATCTCCCGCCTGCCCTTTTTAAGTATGTTACCGCCGCGCGCAATGTTACATGTTCACGCCGTTACAGTTCACGCCCCCTTGAAGGGCGTGAACTTCCAACGCTTG
>DGUF01000247.1:6928-9146 GCA_002394525.1 Lachnospiraceae bacterium UBA4317
CCCTTGTCACACCCAAAACACCTCGAATTCGAGACGGTCTGAACAGATACTTCACGTCCTCGATAGGACGTGAACTGAAAATCGGGGGCTTGACGCATGGGACCATTAGTGTTATATAATATATATAACAAATAATACAAAAACTGGGCGCAGAGAGTTCTCTGCGCAAAGAATAAACACCATTCCGGAACCGGAAGGAGGTGAAGACAGATATGGCAGTGAACAGAAGACAGACAGGAAAGGACCTCTACGCGGTCCTGGGCGTGAAAAAGGACGCGGACGCGGCCCAGATCAAAAAGGCCTACAGGAAGCTGGCCAAGAAATACCATCCGGATTCCAATGCGGGAAACGCGGAGGCGGAGAAAAAATTTAAAGAGGTATCGGAGGCCAACGCCATCCTGGGGGACGCGGAGAAGAGAAAGATCTATGATGAATTCGGCTATGCGGCCTTTGAGAACGGCATGGATCCCAAGGAGTACGCGGACCGCATGAGAGAGGCTCAGAGAGCCGGCTTTGGCGGTTCCGGTCCCTTCGGAGGCTTTGGCGGCGGAGGCGGTTTCGGCGGTTTTACCAGCACGGGCGGCTTCGGAGGAGACGGACATACGTCCTTCCACTTTGAGAGCGGGGACGGCGGGGACTACAGTGACCTCTTTGACCAGCTCTTTGGAGGGAGAGGAGGATTTACGGGCTCCGGGCAGGGCGGAGAGAGGCGCTTCTACCGGAGCGGTGCCGCAGGAGGCGGCTTCGGCGGCTTCGGGACCGGGACCGGATCCTTCCGCAGTGCCGGCGCGTCTCCGTCGTGGGGCCCGGAGGCGGATCTGGACGCGGAGATCTCTGTACGGATCCCCTTCCGCGACGCGGTCCTGGGCTGTGACAGGGACATCCGGCTGCAGAAGACAGACGGAAGCGGGACCCAGACCCTCCGTGTCCATATACCGGCCGGGATCGATGACGGCAAGACTGTCCGTCTGAGAGGAAAGGGCCATATGTCGGCGGACGGCAAGAGGAGAGGAGACTTGCTCCTGAGGATCTCCGTGGACCCCGACAAGGCCTTCACGAGAAAGGGACAGGACCTCTACACGACGGCCGAAGTCCCCTTCACGACGGCGGTCTTCGGCGGAGAGGCCGAAGTGAGAATGCCGGATGGAAAGAAGATCCTCTGCAAGGTGCCCGGCGGCACGGGTGCCGGCAAAAAGATCCGGATCCGCGGCAAGGGGATCCGGCAGGAGAAGAGCAGCGCTTCGGCCGGCGACCTCTATGTCAGCGTACAGGTGGAGGTTCCCGCAGACCTGACCGGGGCCGAGGCCGCAAAGCTCAGAGAATTTGAAAAAATGTATGAGGCCAGGCGGCGGGGCGGCGCGCAGAGGGCATAAAAAGCCACACGCCGGGTCCGCGCATCCGGATGGATGTGCTGCGCTGCAGAAGTCAGGTCTGCAAGCCGTAAAAGGGTAAAAGCTCCCGCACTATGCCCACGCACCCGGACGTACGAGTATATCCGGATGTGGGGCCGCACCGCGGGAGCTTTGGTTTAATTCGTAAAAGCTCCCCGGATCGCGCTATGCCCGCGCACCTCGAGAGCTTTTTTTGGTAAAAAAACCGCTCAGCTTCCGGTCGGGAAGCTGAGCGGTTTTAAATTTCTTTCAGTCATCGCTCAAAGAGCGATCATCCTCTTTTGGAAGGATACCGAAAATGGTCACTTAGTCAGTGATTAGCGGAGCATGTTGCCGGACATGACCATCTTCTGGACTTCGCTGGTGCCTTCGTAGATCTCGGTGATCTTGACATCACGGAGCAGACGCTCAACACCATACTCACGGCAGTAGCCGTAGCCGCCCATGTACTGAACAGCGTGACGGCAGACATCGTTCGCGATGGTAGCGGCGAACAGCTTAGCCTGTGCAGCGAGGAAGTTGTAGTTCTCGTGGTTGTCCTTGGCAACAGCTGCCTGCCAGGTCAGAAGACGAGCGGCGTTGATGTTGGCCTGGTCCTCAGCCATACGGAACTGAGTGTTCTGGAAAGCGGTGATGGGCTTGCCGAACTGCTTTCTCTCTTTGCAGTACTTGATGGCAGCGTCAAGAGCGCCCTGAGCAAGACCGACAGACTGAGCAGCGATACCGATACGGCCGCAGTCCAGAGTCATCATAGCTACCTTGAAGCCCTTGTTGACTTCGCCGAGGAGGTTTTCCTTCGGAACCTTGACGTTCTCAAATACGAGCTC
>DGUF01000156.1:0-7324 GCA_002394525.1 Lachnospiraceae bacterium UBA4317
CAGTTTGACGACATGACCATGCTCTGCCTGGAATATAAAGGAGTCGGCCCGAGCTGACAGAGGATACAGGTACCCGCCCCTTGACGGGCGGAATCACGAAAAACAGAGTTGAGAGTGATCTGTGCGGGGACAGGGCCTGATCGCTGAGAAAAATGGTTTCGGAATGGACCTTGTCCGGGACTGGGCCAGACCACTGCGGAATACGTTTCAGAGTGGCTCTGTGCTGCAGAGCCTGATTGTTGCGGGAAAATAAGAATGGTGAAAAAAATACTGATTTTCGGCGGTACCACAGAGGGCAGGAGGGCCGCGGAGAGCCTGCTGCAAAAAGGCCTGCCCTGCCTGGTGTGCGTCGCGACGGACTACGGGGCGGAGGTCATGGAGCCCCACCCCCTGCTCGAGATCCGGACCGGACGGATGGACAGGGAAAAAATGGCGGACCTGATCGGGCGGGAGCGCTTTGCCTGCGCGATCGACGCGACCCATCCCCACGCGGCCCTGGTCTCGGAGGAAATCCGGGCGGCCTGCCGGCAGACCGGACTTGCCCGACTGCGCCTGGGGCGCAGGACAGAGGCCGGAGACGGAGCCGCGGAAAGTCTGGAAAATGTACATTTCGTAGATTCCCCGGAAGAAGCGGGGGCCTTTCTGGCCGCGGCGCCGGGCGGCATTCTCGTGACCACGGGCAGCAAGGAGCTGGAGAAGCTGGCGCAGGTAGTCGGGGATCCCTCCCGGATCACTGCCCGTGTCCTGCCGTCGGCGGAGAGCCTGGAGGCCTGCGCGCGCGCGGGGCTGACCGGCCGGCAGATTGTCGCCATGCAGGGGCCCTTCGACCTGGAGATGAACTGCGCCCTGATCCGGCACACAGGGGCCTCCTGGCTTCTGACCAAGGAGACCGGCGCGGCGGGGGGCTATCCCGAGAAGCTGGAGGCCGCGAAGGTCTGCGGGATCGGCGCGGTCGTGATCCGCAGACCCGGAAACGGAGCGGAGGAGGGGCTGGAGCTCTCTCTGCAGGAGGCTGTGGAGGCGGCCTGCCGCTGCGCGGGACTGGATGGCGCAGCGGACGGGGGCGGCGGAATCAGCGCCGCGGATGCCGGAGACCGGCGTTTTGACGAAGATGGAACAGCCGGCGGACATGCAGATTCTGCTGATCCGATGGCGGAAAGCCGCAAGGCGGGTGCAGATCCCGCAATCGGCGGAAATGCAGGTCCGGCAACGTTCAGCCGGGTCAAGGCGGAAAAGCCAGCCGGCGAGAGTGTCCGGCCCTCACAGAAACAGAGCCTTGCCCTGGTCGGGATCGGCGTCGGTGTCAGCGATGCACGGACACTCGAGGCGGACCGGACCCTGGCGGAGGCCGAGCTGGTCTTTGGCGCGGGGAGCGTCCTCCATCTTTTGGAGGAGGACGGCACGCTGGCCGGAAAGCAGGCGGTCCCCGTCTACGAGAGCCGGGCCATCCTCCAGCACCTGCGGGACCACCCGGAGATCAGCCGGGCCGCCGTCGCCTATTCCGGGGACAGCGGCTTCTACAGCGGGGCCTCCTCCATGCTGGCCCTGATCCGCAGGATCCGGCAGGAAAAAGCAGAGGAAGCGGCTTCCCTCCCGGAGCTGAGGACGGTGTGCGGGATCTCCTGCGTCTCCTGGTTCGCCGCCCGGGCCGGGATTGCCTGGCAGGACCTGAAGATCCTGAGCTCCCACGGGCGCTTCTGCAATGTGACGGGCCAGGTCAGGAGAAACCCCCGCAGCTTTCTGCTCCTGTCCGGAGCGGAGGATGTCCGCAGGACAGGGACAGCGCTCGCGGACGCGCAGCAGCGGGGCCTTCTGGGGGACCTGGATCTGATCCTCGGCTATGAGCTCTCGCGGCCGGAGGAAGAGGTCCGTCCCTGCAGCCCGCAGGACCTCTGCGGGGTCGTGAAGGAGGGGCTCTATGTCCTTTTCATCGGACATGAGGATGCCCTGGACCGCCCCGTCGTGCCGGGTCTGCCCGATTCAGCCTTTATCCGGGGCAAAGCGCCCATGACCTCCTCCGAGATCCGGGCTCTCTCCCTCTGCAGGCTGGAACTGACCTCCCGCGCCGTCGTCTGGGACGTCGGAGCCGGGACGGGCTCCGTGAGTGTGGAGGCCGCCCTGACCTGCCCCGAGGGACAGGTGTGGGCCATCGAGCGCCATGCGGAGGCAGTCGCCCTGCTCCGGGAAAACCGGGATAAATTCTGCCTTATGAATATGGAAATCGTGGAGGGCAGAGCGCCCGAAGCCCTGGAGGACCTGCCTGCCCCGACCCATGTCTTTATCGGGGGCAGCGGCGGGGAGATCGGACAGATCCTGCGCCTCTCCCTGGAAAAGAATCCCAATGTCCGCATCGTCGTCAACTGCATCACGGCCGAGACCCTGGCGGCCCTGCAGGCAGCCCTGCCTGACCTGCCGGTCCGCGATGTCCAGTGCGTCCAGGTGAGCGTGCAGCGCGGGGAGATGCTGGGCCGCTACCACTACCTGCGCGCCCTCAATCCTGTCTTTATCCTTTCTATGAGAGGCGCCGGGACCGGGGAATGAAGTCCCGAAAATATAGACCGGAAAAAAAGGCGGAAAATCGAGATTTGTTCGGAGTCCTGAACAGGGCTGTCCTCAGGCAGATGTTCAGGACTTCGCAATATTTCTTTATATTTCCTTATGTTTGCTTACAGTGCTTTTTTTACAGAATCAGGTGTGATGAGCGCCCGGCATAGACTTTTTTCATACAGGCAGAGACATTTTTTCAAAAAAATGCCTGTGAGAAACAGGCGCGAGTGAGGAGGAACCCATGAGGATCGTCATGATGGCCTGCACAGAGCGGGGATTTGCCCTGATGGACCTGTCGGCGGAGAGGCTTGCCGAGGAGCTACCGGAGGCGGACATCCTGCGGACAGGGCGCTGTGCCCATGTGCCGGGATATGAAGAGGGCCCCCGGCTCTCGGAGTGCGCGGACCGGTGGTTTCCGGAGGCGGATGCTCTGGTCTTTTTTACAGCGACCGGGATCGCGGTCCGCTGCATCGCCCCCCATGTGCGCGACAAGTTCTCGGATCCCGCCGTCCTGGCCGTCGATGAGAACGGGCACTTCTGCATTTCCCTTTTGTCCGGACATGCCGGAGGGGCCAACCGCCTGTGCCGGATCCTGTCCCGGGCGATCGGGGCTCAGCCGGTCATCACCACAGCCACGGACGGAAGGCAGCTCTTTGCCGTCGATGTTTTTGCCGTTGAAAACCATTTGAAGCTCATGGACCGGGCCGCCGCCAAAAGGATTTCCGCCCGCATACTGGCGGGAGAGCAGGCGGCCATCTATATAGAGGGGGAAGGCACGCGGGACGACTGCGCCGCCTCCGTGGGCGATCTGTCCGGAGCACGGTCCACAACCAGGCCGGAAACCGCCTCCGCGGACTGTCTGATCCCTCCGGAATATTACGGCAGCGGCGTCCGCAGGACGGAAAACCGCCGGGAGGCGGATATCATCGTCTCCTTCCGCAGGCTCGCGGATGATCCTCCGCAGGCCCTCTACCTGGTTCCCGCCTGTGTGGTCCTGGGGATCGGCTGCCGGAGGGGCGCTTCCTGCGCGCAGATCCGGGAGCTGGCGGACAGGGTCCTGGAGGAGACCGGTGTTTTCCGGGAGGCGCTCTGCGCCCTGGCTTCGATCGACCTCAAACAGGACGAGCCAGGCCTTCTGGAATTTGCCTCGGAATGGGGGCTGCCGGCCTTTTTTTACAGCGCGGACAGGCTCAACGCCCTTCCGGGATCCTTCACGGCCTCCGATTTTGTCCGGAAGGTCACAGGGACGGACAATGTGTGTGAGCGCAGCGCCCTCTGCCGGGCCGGGGACCACGCGGGGCTGATTCTGTCCAAGACCGGCGGGAACGGCGCCACGGCCGCCCTGGCCTGTATGAAAATCTTTTTTCCATTGTGACACTTGTGTGATACAGCCGGTGATAAACTATGCATGTAAACAAAAAACAGTGATCACCCGACTGGAAAACTGATCCGGAGGCGTGATAGAATTATAAGGACCCCGGGCAGATTAGACGAAGATCCGCCGAATCGAGATCCAAAGGAGGATAAAGCGATGAAGGATATGGAAAAAGATATGATGAAAATGGATGAGAACATGGTTTATGAAGTGAGCGATCAGGAGCTCGAGCAGACAGCAGGCGGAGCCGTCCGCCCCTATCATCAGTACTCCACTTCCAGCAGGTGGAAAACCGTCAAGGGACTGAAGAGCGGATACCTGGCCATGAGAACCCAGAGATGCTACGATTACAGAAACGAGATGAGAGGCTGTGAGCTCTACAACGGGGATAAGGTCAAGATGGTCGAAAAGCCCGTGACCGGATCCGATGGCAGGAAATATGCCAAGGTCTACTCCCCCAAGCATAATGCTACGGGCTACGTCAACGCTGATTATCTGAAATGATCCGCGTGATCCATGATCCACAGGACCGATCAGCTGAAGCAGAGCTGTGCGGGCGGTTTGAACAGCCGCCTGCACAGCTCTTTTTTTCCTTTTGAGTATCTGCTGAATAATTGTTACAAAAAGTCTATAATAAATACAAAAAACCGTCTGGATTCGTGTTATAATAGCTTTGTCCTTTTTAAAGGACGAAATCATTGAATTGAACATGCATTCACAGCGCTCGTAAGGAGCTTAATAAGGAATCCGGTTCAAGACCGGAGCAGCCCCCGCTACTGTGTGGCAGACGAGACCCGGCCCGCCGCGGGATCCGCATGATCCCGGCAGGTGGAATCACTGGAATTTTGACCGGTCGCAGAAAGAGCATTGATCCTGATGCTTTTGCGAAAGATCTTTTCCGGGAAGACGGGAGGTAGGAGGAAGCCAAGCCAGGAGACTTACTGTGAATGTGCGGATGCCTTTCTCGGTGGGAGAAACGGCTGCGTACAGAAGAAGCGGGGGTATTCTGCGTTCAGCGCGGGACACTCTTCTTTTTTATGTTGAGGCTGTTTATAGGGATGGCTGAAAAACACATTGCGGAGGCAGGTGCTTTCAGCATATATTTACAGCAGCGCAGTCACATAAAGCCACTTAAGGTACATTGAGATACAGTGCCTGAGGGCACGGAGGCTGCGGGAAGAGCGGAAAGCGCGGCCAGGGCGGATCACAGATCCTATAAGAGTCAACACTGTTAAAAATCCCCAGTTTTTAGCATGATGATATGACAGAGGCGGCATTTTCTGCCGCCTTTTGTCATGTCTGCCGCAAACCGGGCCTGAAGGCAGAACGGAGAGATCATTATGAAAAAGACATTTTGCAAAAAGAGACCCGACAAGAGCAGCCTGCACCATAGACCGGCCATGCCGGCCTTATGGCTGTACCGTAAACCGGCCCTTCCAGCCTTATGCCTGTACCGTAAACCGACCCTTCCGGCTTTATGCCTGATCCTGTGCCTGGTCCTGGCGGGCTGTGCCTCCAAGGCCGGGCCCGGGGAAGGAGCGGGGACGGCAGTCACGAAAGAAGCCGGGACAGCGGACGCTGAAGCCGTCTCCGGAAGCGGGACCGGCAAAGGCGTGCAGGCCGTAGACGCGGAGGCCGCAGCAGCAGGCGGCACCGAAGCTGGCGCAAGAGCGGCAGCAGGAAACGGGACCGGCAAAGATGCGGACGCCGCGGACGGAACCTATGTCCCTGCCTCCTTCAAAGCGGAGGGCGGGACCGGCAAGGTGAAGATCAGCTGCTCCGAAGTCACGGTCTCGGAGGGAAAGGCCCAGGCCCTTATCACCTTCAGCAGCCCCCACTATGAGTGGGTCAAAGTGGACGGCGTGCAGTACGACCCGAAGAACGCGCAGGACAGGGACCGCGACAGCTCTGTCTTCAGGATCCCTGTGGCCCTCGAGGAGGATATGGAGATTATCGGACTCACGACAGCCATGTCGGAGCCCCACGAGATCACCTATACCATCCGGATCGGCCTGCAGGAAGGCGGGGATTCTTCCGGAAGCGCGGCGGCAGCCGATGCCGGAAAGACAGCGGCCGGGGATGAAAAGACAGCAGCCGGTGCCGGAAAGACAGCGGCCGGGGATGAAAAGACAGCAGCCGGTGCCGAAGAGACTGCAGCCGGCGCCGGAATGACAGCGGACGTTGCTGAAGAGGCTGAAAATACGGATGGAGAGGACTCGGCCGGCCGGACAGCCGACCCTGGAAAGGGACAGGCCGCCAAGGCGCCCGCCCTCAAGGGCCTCACCCTTGTCGACACAATGGACCGCAGCTATGCCGAGACCTTTGACATTTTTACCTATGAGGGAGAGGACGGCAGCCAGTTCCGCCTGATCGACATCCACGACAGCGCCAGCTACCTGCTGGTCCCCGAGGGGGCTCAGGCGCCCGCGGACCTGCCGGCAGAGATCACCCTGCTCCGCCAGCCCCTGGACGATATCTATGTCGCGGCGACCTCCTCCATGGCCCTTTTTGACGCGGCGGGAGCCCTGGACCAGGTGAAGCTGACAGGGACGGACCGGTCCGGCTGGTATATCGACGCTCCGAAAAAAGCCCTGGAAGAGGGAAAAATGACCTACGCCGGCAAGTACAGCGCCCCGGACTACGAGCTGCTCCTGGCATCCGGCTGTGACCTGGCCGTGGAATCCATGATGATCCTCCACGCCCCGGAGGTCAGGGAGAAGCTGGAGGAACTGGGCATTCCGGTCCTGATCGATACATCCAGCGCCGAGAGCCATCCCCTGGGAAGGACCGAATGGGTGCGCCTCTACGGCGTCCTGACCGGACATGAGGCTGAGGCGGAGGCATTTTTCGAAGAACAGAAGGAGAGCTTTGCGGCCGCAGAAGACTATGAAAAGACAGGAAAGACCGTGGCCTTCTTCTCCATTACCTCCACCGGGAACGTGATCGTCCGCGCCTCGGACGACTATATTCCGGAAATGATCGAACTGGCCGGAGGCAGTTATATTTTCAATGATCTTTTGAGCAAAAACGGCAGCAGCGCCTCGGTCCGCCTCTCCATGGAGGATTTTTACAACACAGCCAGGGACGCGGATTACCTGGTCTACAATGCGACCATCGAACAGCCCGTCCGCAGCATCGACACCCTGTGCGGACAGTCCTCCCTGTTCAGGGATTTCGAGGCTGTCAAAAACGGAAATGTCTGGCAGGTGCAGCGCAGCCTCTACCAGTCCCCGGACATAGCGGCCCGGATGATCACGGACTTTCACGCCATGCTGACGGGAGAAGGGGCCGACGGGATGACATTTCTGGAGAAGCTGCAGTAAATGAGGGTTTATAGGGGAGGGACGAGCCGGGCATGACAGGTGTGACGGGGTGTCAGGTGTGACAGGGGGTGTGACAGGG
>DGUF01000156.1:7435-9605 GCA_002394525.1 Lachnospiraceae bacterium UBA4317
TGCCTGTCCCCCTGTCACACCAGTCCCCCAGTCACACCCGGCCCGTCCCCTCACCTCGACAAACCCTAATTTGTAATAAAGGAGTTTTTTAATAATGCAGAAGCGACTTGACAGAATCAATGAACTGGCCCGGAAGCACAAGGCCGAGGGCCTGACCGAAGAGGAAAAACAGGAACAGAAGAAGCTGCGTGAGGAGTATCTGGCTGAATTCCGCAAAAAATTCCGCGGGCAGCTGGACAGTATCACGATCGTGCGGCCGGACGGGAGCCGGACGCCCCTGCGCAGAAAGAAAAAATGAGCCGGACTGAAACGTCCCCGGTGGCTCGTTCCAGGTGGCTCATGGCGACGCATGGAAACAGGTGTGCAGAAAGAAAAATGAGTCAGACTGAAACGTCCCCGGTGACTCACCCGGCGACATACGGAAGGGCAGAAGATGGTTTTGAGGGAAACGAAGGGAGCCGGCGGGGGAACCGCGGCGGCCAGAAGGATCCGGTACGGCATGGTCTTTGCGGCGCTGGCAGCGGCTTTTTTTGTCATCATTGTATTGAATATCAATACCGGTAGTGTGCAGATCCCGGCGGGGAGGATCTGCAGGATCCTGCTGACGGGGCAGGGGGAGGCCAAGGAGGTCAGTATCATCTGGAAGATCCGCATGCCTCGTATTCTGACTGCCGCCGTTCTGGGCGGGGCGCTCGCCCTGTCAGGATTTCTGCTGCAGACCTTTTTCGGCAATCCGATCGCGGGGCCCTTTGTCCTGGGCATCTCTTCGGGGGCCAAGATGTGTGTGGCCATCGTGATGATCATCTGGATCGGCCGGTTCGGCGCGGTGTCCTCGTGGACGCTGATCCTGGCGGCCTTTGCGGGGGCCATGCTGTCGACAGGCTTTATTCTGACGGTGTCCCGGGCGGTCCGCCAGATGGCGGGGCTGCTGGTCGCGGGCATCATGATCGGCTATATCTGCAGCGCGGTGACGGAGTTTCTGGTGACCTTCGCGGAGGATGCCGATATCGTAAACCTGCACGGCTGGTCGCAGGGAAGCTTTTCGGGATCGGACTGGTCGGCGGCAGGAACGGCGGCCCTGATCGTCGGGGCGGCCTTTGTCTGTGTATTTCTGCTGGCGAAGCCGATCGCGGCCTATCAGATGGGGGAGGCCTATGCCCAGAGCATGGGCGTGAATGTGCGCCGATTCCGGGTGCAGCTGATCCTTTTGTCGGGCATCCTGTCCGCCTGCGTGACGGCCTTCGCGGGTCCGGTCTCCTTCGTCGGGATCGCGGTGCCCTTTCTGATCAAAAGGGCCCTGGGAACCTCCCGTCCGATCGTGGTGATCCCTGCCGCCTTTATGGGGGGAGCGGTCTTTTGTATGATCAGCGACCTGATCGCCCGCATGGCATTTGCGCCGACGGAGCTCAACATCAGTACGGTGACCTCCGTCCTGGGCGCGCCGGTGGTGATCTATATGTTGATCAGGAGGAAGAGATAGCCTGTTCAGGTGTCAGGAGACAGGTGTGCCCGGCGGATTTTTGGTCTGGCGGCACAGGGACACCGCTCTGACAGGCGGCATAGTCGGAAAGAGGGCAGACGGAATGCAGGATGAAAAAAGACCGGCAGGCCAGATATATCTGAGTCTGGAGAACACAGCGGTCGGCTATAATGGCAGGGCCCTGATCCACGGGATCAGTATCGGCGTGCGGCGGGGGGAGATCGTGACCCTGGTCGGCCCCAACGGATCCGGAAAATCCACGATCCTCAAGAGCATCACCCGGCAGCTGAGCCTGATCGGGGGCGAGGTCCTGCTGGATGGAAAAAGGATCGCGGACTATACCCCGCAGAGCCTGGCTGAGCGGATGGCGGTCGTCCTGACCGGGCGGATGCAGCCCGAGCTCATGACCTGCAGGGATGTGACCGCCATGGGCCGCTACCCCTATACGGGGCGGCTTGGGATCCTGTCCGCGGAGGATGAAAAAAAGGTCGATGAGGCGCTGGAGGCGGTCCACGCGCAGAAGATCGCCGACCGGCCCTTTGATGCCGTCAGTGACGGCGAGCGGCAGCGGATCCTCCTGGCCAGGGCCATCTGCCAGGAGCCGGAGATCATCGTGCTCGACGAGCCCACCTCCTACCTGGACATCCGGCACAAGCTGGAGCTTTTGTCCATCCTCCACACCATGGCCCG
>DGUF01000156.1:9751-14480 GCA_002394525.1 Lachnospiraceae bacterium UBA4317
ATCTTTGCCTGCGGCGCCCCGGAGGAGGTTCTGGGCAATGAGGAGATCCGCGCCCTCTATGACCTGGACAAGGGATCCTTTGACGCCCTGACCGGCAGCATCGAGCTGCCCGCCCCGGAGCTTCCCGCCGGCGCGCGGCCGGAGGTCCTGGTGGTCTCCTCGGGCGGGACGGGCATCCCCGTCTACCGCATGCTGCAGCGCAGGGGGATCCCCTTTATCGCCGGCATCTTATATGAAAATGATCTGGACTGCCGCGCGGCGAAGATGCTGGCTGCGGAGGTGATCACCGAGAGGCCCTTCGAGGAGATCGGAGACCCTGCCTTTGCGCGGGCCATGGAATGTGTTCACAGCTGCCACCGGGTCATCGACGCGGGCGTGACCATCGGAATGACCAACCGGCGGATGGCGGACATTCTGGCAGAGGCCGGCCGGCTGGGAAAGCTGGAGACCCAGTGAGTCAGTGGGGACGGTTCTACTGACTCACGCCGTCCACCGGACTCGGAACCGTCCCCGGTTCGCAGTTCCTGCTCCGCTGATCTTCCGACTTGGCTGCCACGACCTGACAGACAAAGAGAGGTGCCAGACCATGGATATAAAGAAAAATATTTCCTCCATTCCGCGTTTTATGATCGCGGCGCCCTCCAGCGGGAGCGGCAAGACCCTGGTGACCTGCGGGCTCCTGCGTCTGCTGCAGAGGAGGGGATTGAGGCCCGCCGCCTTCAAATGCGGGCCGGACTATATCGATCCCATGTTTCACAGGCAGGTACTGGGCATTCCCTCCCGGAATCTGGACACCTTTTTCCTTCCGGACGGGGGCGTGCGGGAGGTCCTGGCAGCGGGAGTCCGGAAGCATGGAGCCGGCCTTGCCGTGATCGAGGGGGTCATGGGCTATTTTGACGGGACGGGCCGGTCAGGCATGCAGGCCTCTTCCTTTGACCTGGCCCTGCAGACCCGGACGCCGGTCATTCTGGTCGTCAACGCAAAGGGGATGAGCCGGTCGCTCCTGCCCCTCCTGCAGGGCTTTTGCGAATATGAAAAAAAGCACGCCGCGGCAGTGGCGGGAAAGGACGCCGGCGGGGAGGCATCCCGCATAAGGGGCGTTATCCTCAACCGAGTCTCCGCGGGCATGTTCCCCATGATGAAAAAATGGATCGAGGAGGAGACCGGGCTTGCGGCCCTGGGCTATCTGCCTCAGAGCGATGACGTCACCTGGGGAAGCCGCCATCTGGGCCTGATGCAGCCGGAGGAGATCAGCGGTCTGCAGCGGCAGATCGACCGTCTGGCAGACCTGCTGGAAAAATCGCTGGATCTGGATGCGCTGCTGGAAATCGCGGGGGCTTCTGAAAAGCTGCAGGGCAGAGATGAGCCTGCAGATACAGCGGGGGCCGTTGAGAAATTGGCGGACGGACAGGCTCCGCGGGAAGCAGCGGAGTCTTCTGCAGAGGAACCGGACCAGGCGGGGCCCGCTGAGAAATTGTCGGACGGGCAGGTTCCGCAGGAAGCAGCGGAGTCTTCTGAGGAGAAACCGGCCCAAACGGAATCCGCTGAAAAAAGACCGGGAATGCCTTCTCTTATTCCCTCGGAGAAACCTCTTCGCATAGCGGTGGCCAGGGATGAGGCATTCAGCTTTTATTATGAGGAAAATTTTGACCTGCTCCGGGCGCAGGGGGCCGAACTGGTCTGTTTTTCCCCCATCCGGGACAGGACCCTGCCGCAGGCGGACGGACTGATCCTGGGCGGCGGGTATCCCGAACTGCATGCGGCCGCGCTGGCCCAAAATGAGGCGGTGAAAGACCAGATCCGGGATCTGGCCGGGGCCGGGATCCCGATCCTGGCCGAATGCGGGGGCTTTATGTATCTGCAGGACAGGCTGGAGACCGGGGGCAGCGCCTACCCTATGTGCGGGGTCCTGCCCGGCACCTGCCATATGACAGACCGCCTGGTCCGCTTCGGCTATGTGGAGATCGGGGCAAATCCGGAGGCTGAAAAAGGCGTGGAGGCGGCCCTGGGGTCAGAGGCCGCGGAAGGTGGAAACCCTGCCGCATCTTCGGGGACGGGCTATCTTTCTCCCGGTCACCGGATCCGAGCCCATGAGTTTCACTATTTTGATTCCACAGACAATGGAAGAGCCTGCCGGGCTGTCAAGCCGGCCGGCAGCCGCAGCTGGGAATGCATGGTCGTCAGAGGAAATATCATGGCCGGATTTCCGCATCTCTATTATCCTTCGGATCCGCAGTTTATCGTGAATTTCCTGCGCAGATGCAGGGAGTGGAAGCATTGACGGAAGGCTGCCCAACCTGTTCCTGCTTTTTCCGCGTGGACGCGGGGTGTGCTGTCATTGGCGCATATCCACCGCTTCAACTCGCTTTTTCCGCGTGGACGCGGGATGTGCAGCAAAAGACAGCCACCTGTAGGATAGTATTTTGATTTTCCGCGCGGACGCAGGCAGCGGCAACAGAGTTGAGGCCGGACCTGGCGACAGGACGATAGATCGACAGGACGATAGAACGGCAGGACGATAGAATGACAGGCCGCCCGGGGCCGGAGGGCCGGGAATTTGGCGGCGCAAGTCCGCACAGGGAGAGAAGTTATGGATTTACTGGCGCAGACTGCGCAGAACAGAATATGGGTCCTGCTGATCGCGGCGGCAGTGGATCTCCTGATCGGCGACCCGCCCGGCCTCTGGCACCCGGTCCAGGGAATCGGGACGGTGATCAGCCTGGGGGAAAGCTTTTTCCGGAGGCTCTTCGGGGTACCCTTCAAAAAAGAAGCGGATCATGCCGGGCGTGAACGGGCGGAGGGCCCGGGCGCACCGGAAGTCTCAAAAGACAGCTCAGAGGCAGAGGACCCGAGCGCACCGGAAGCCCCAAAAGACGGGACAGAGGCGGAGGGCCCGAGCGCACCGGAAGCCCCAAAAGGCGGGACAGAGGCAGAGGCCGCGAGTGCCCGGAAGACACAGAAGGGGCAGACGGAAGCGGGTCCGGGAGCCTTTAAAAACCGGGAGCGGGCCGCAGGCGTCCTGACGGCCGTCTTTGTCCTGCTGGTCTCTGTCGGTCTGACCGCCGGGATTCTGCTCTTGTGCAGGCGGAACCATCCCTGGCTGGAAATCGCTGTGGAAGGCCTGCTCTGCGGACGGCTGCTGGCCCTGCGGAGTCTGGCGGAGGCGGGCTTTTCCGTCCGGGATCCGCTCCGTGAGGGGAGGATCGAGGAAGCCAGGAGGGCTGTCTCCATGATCGTCGGCCGCGATACGGAGAGGCTGGATGCGGAAGGAATCGCCAAGGCCGCCGTGGAGACAGTGGCGGAAAACACCTCCGACGGAGTGACGGCGCCCCTTTTTTATATGATCCTTTTCGGAGGGCTGGGAGGCGCATTTTACAAGGCGGTCAATACCATGGATTCCATGCTGGGCTACCGCAATGACAGGTACCGCTATTTCGGGACGGCGGCCGCCCGGCTGGATGACCTGATGAATTTTGTACCGTCAAGGCTGACGGCCCTGCTCATGATCGCAGGGTGTTTTCTGCCCGGCAGGGAAGCCGTGCCCGTGGAAAAAGTCTCCAGTGCGGGAAAGGCAACCATTACGCTCTATATTCCGGACGGCGCTGCTGCCTTCCGGATCTGGCTCAGGGACCGCCTGAAAAGCCCCAGCCCCAATTCCGCCCAGACGGAGTCTGTCTGTGCGGGAGCCCTGCACCTGAAGCTGCTGGGGGATACCTGGTATTTCGGGGAGGTCCACCACAAAAAAGAGATTGGGGACGGTGAACGAAGGATCGAGGCGGAAGATATCACCCGGGCGGTGCGCCTGATGCGGAGGGGGGCGGCCCTGCTCTTTGTCATCGGGATCCTCTGCCTGGGGCTGCTGGCGGTGCGCTGACCGGGGGCGTCCCCGGCTTCCGGCTCTGTAAAGCATATCTGACAGGAGAAGAATCTATGCTTGACTCATTCCTGATGGCGTTTTCGCTCTATTCGCGGATCCCTGTTCCCCAGGCAAAATGGAGTGACAGGTCCATGCGCTACTGCATCTGCTTTCTGCCCCTTGTGGGGGTCGTGATCGGCGCGGCCCAGTACGGGCTTTTCCGCCTGCTGGGGATCCTGCAGGCCGGCCCTGCCCTGCGCGGGGCACTGCTGGCGGTCCTTCCGGTCTTTTTGTCGGGCGGGATCCACATGGACGGTTTTCTGGATACCTGCGACGCGATCCATTCCTGGAAGGGACCGGAGGAGCGGCTGCGGATCCTCAAGGACCCCCATGTCGGGGCCTTTGCCCTGATCGGAGGGCTCGTCTACTTTGTGCTCGCGGCCGGGATCTGGTCGGAGACAGAGAGCGCCGGCCCGCTTCAGCTGCTTTCACTCTGTCTGGTCTTCGTGCTCTCCAGAGCCCTCAGTGCCTTCGCCGCCCTTATTTTTCCCAAGGCAAAAAAGGACGGCATGCTGGTCCAGGAGACGGATCCCGCGGCGAAGGGCGCGGCCAGTGTCATGGCCGCGGTCTCTGTCCTGACAGCGGCTGCCATGGTGATCACGGGAGGCGTAGGGGGGGCCTGCGGTGCGGCAGCCTGCCTGACCGTGCTCCTTTATTACCGGCATACGGCGGCCAGCATGTTCGGAGGGACCACCGGAGACCTGGCCGGCTGGTTTCTCCAGCTCTGCGAACTCCTGGGCCCGGCGGCCATGCTGCTGGCCTGGATGATACAGTACAGACTCATCTGAAAGCTGAGACGCCTGCTCACATGCC
>DGUF01000153.1 GCA_002394525.1 Lachnospiraceae bacterium UBA4317
CTACCATAAGCTGCAGCTGGACTGCTTGGTCATGGGCGGCGGCAACGGTTCCACCAAGACAGCCAATCTCCTGAGCGAGGAAGGCCTCAACGTCATCACCCTGCCCAAGACGATCGACAATGACCTCTACGGCACGGATATGACCTTCGGCTTCCACAGCGCCCTGGACATCGCGACCAAGTGCATCGATGACATCCACACGACCGCGTCCTCCCACGGCCGCGTCTTCATCGTGGAGATCATGGGCCACAAGGTCGGCTGGCTTCCCCTCTACGCGGGTATCGCCGGCGGCGCCGATATCATCCTGCTTCCCGAGATCCCCTACGACATCGACAAGGTCGTCGACGCGATCGAGGCCAGAGACAAGGGCGGCAGCCGTTTCACAGTCCTCGCCGTCGCAGAGGGCGCGATCTCCAAAGAGGATGCCAAGCTCTCCAAAAAAGAATATAAGAAAAAAATGGCCAACTACGAGTATCCGTCTGTCTCCTATGAGATCGCTGACCGCATCCAGAAGGCGACGGGCCGCGAAGTCCGCGTGACCGTGCCCGGCCACACCCAGCGAGGCGGCGCACCCGATGCTTACGACCGCGTCTTCTCCACCCAGGTCGGCGCCGCGGCAGGCAAGCTGATCCTCAAGAAGCAGTACGGCTACATGGTCGCCCTGACCGACGGCCAGATCACCAAGGTCCCGCTCAGCGAGGTGGCCGGAAAGCTCAAGACCGTCGATCCCAACGCCCAGATTATCAAGCAGGCCAAGATGATCGGAATCTCCTTCGGCGACTGATGGATCAGTTGACGGATATTGAAAAAACGCTACAATACTAATACGGGCAGGGTATGCCGCTGCTGCGGCATACCCTGCTTACTTTTCAGCAAAAAACCGCCTGCCGTGCCATACGCCGGATTTTCGGCAAAAACCGCCGTGCCGCGCGCCGACTATTTTTCAAAAAGACAACGTGCCGCGTCCTACCGCGGCAGAAAAGAGGCTCTCTAAAATGCCGGACCAGGAATATCTCGCGCTCTACCGCAAATACCGCCCCAACGACTTTGACGATGTCCGGGGCCGGGACGCGATCGTGCGGACTTTAAAAAATCAGATCATATCGGGCAGGATCGGTCACAGCTACCTGTTCTGCGGGACCCGCGGGACCGGCAAGACGACGATCGCGCGGATCTTCGCGCGCGCCGTCAACTGTGAGAACCAGCGGGACGGCAATCCCTGCGGGGAGTGCCCGACCTGCCGGGCGATCGCGGCCGAGGCCAATCTCAACGTGACGGAACTGGATGCGGCCTCCAACAACAGCGTCGATGATATCCGGGCCATCGTGGACCAGGTCGAGTATTCGCCGACCCAGGGCAGATACCGGGTCTTCATCATCGACGAAGTGCACATGCTCTCCAACAGCGCCTTCAACGCCCTGCTCAAGACCCTGGAGGAGCCGCCCTCCTACGCTATTTTTATCCTCGCGACCACGGAACCCAACCGCCTGCCGGTGACTATTTTGTCCCGCTGCCAGCGCTACGATTTCGGAAGACTCTCGACGGATGTGATCGAAGGCCGGCTGCGGGAGGTCGCGGAAAAGGAAAATCTGGAGGTTGAGGACAAGGCCCTGCGCTATATCGCCGGCGCGGCGGACGGGTCCATGCGCGACGGCCTGAGCCTGCTGGACCAGTGTAACGCCTTCAACTACGGGGGCGGCGGCCTCACCTACGAGCGCACCCTGGAGATCCTGGGCGCCGTCGACATGCGGGTATTCGGAGAACTCTACCGGCATATCCACAACAACCGGGTCGCGGAGGCCCTTGCGGTCCTGGACCAGATCCTGCTGCAGGGCAGGGAGCTCATGCAGTTCGTCACCGATTTCACCTGGTACCTGCGCAACCTCATGCTGCTCAAGGCCTCCGAGGAGACGGCCGGGTCGCTGGACATCTCCGCGGACAACCTGCGCCTGATGATCGAAGAGGCCCGCATGTCGGACATGGAAGAGATCATGCGCTGCATCCATGTCTTCTCCGCCCTGCCTGACCTCATCCGCTATTCCCCCAACCGGAGGATCCTGACCGAGATGACCATCATCCGGGCCTGCCGCGCCGCCATGGACGACGGGGCCGGCGGCGGAGAGATGCTGCCCCTGGAAAAGATCAAGACCCGGATCCGGGAAATGGAGATGCAGGTCTACAACAATTCGTCCGCGATCGATTCCCTGACCAGGGGACAGGTCCCCTCCGGCATGGCGGCCGGGGGAAGCTTTGCAGGTCCCGCTGGAGCAGGCGCAGGCAATGCCTTCGCGGCCGCAGCCGCTTCTGCATCCGCCGGATTTCCGGGAGACAGCCCCTCGGCCACATCCCGGCCGGCCCAGGGCACGGCCGCCCGTGTCGCCCAGGAGCTTCCGCCCGCCCTGCCGGAGGAGATCCGGAAGCTGGCGGAAAACTGGTCAAAATATGCCTCTGAGACCCCTCCCGGCTCCCGGAGGATCGCCCTCACCCGGGCCCGTTTGAGCCTGGGCGACCACGGCCAGCTCCTGATCGTCTTTCCCAACGAATACGGAAATCCCTATATTTTCCAGCGAAAGGACGACGATGAGGCCTCCCGCAGCCGCGTGGAAAATGACCGCAGAGAGCTTCGGAACTTCCTGCAGAGCAAGGTCGGAAAAGCCATTGAAATCGAGTACCGGGTACTTGACAGGGGCAGTCGGATAACCGACAATTATGTAGATTTGCTGTCTCTTGTCGAGCCCGGAGCGATCCGCATGGAAATAGAGACAGAGGACTGATCTCACTGCCCGGGGCAGGCCGGCCCTGAAAACAGCCGGCCAGGCCGGACATCGCAGGCCAACCCCGGAAAACAGCCGGCCCGGCCGGACATCGCAGGCCAACCCCGGAAAACAGCCGGAACCGGCAGGAATTTGAAGCGGAACCGGCATAGATTTGATTAATGAAATGGAGGAAAACATGGCAAGAAGAGGTGGATTCGGCGGCATGGGAATGCCCGGCAATATGAACAATCTGATGAAGCAGGCCCAGCGCATGCAGCGCCAGATGGAGGAGAACAAAAAGGCTCTTGAGGAAAAAGAGTTCAAGGCGACAGCCGGCGGCGGAGCGGTCGTGGTAGTCATGACAGGCGCCTATGAGCTCAAGGCCGTCACGATCGATCCCGACGCGGCTGACCCCGATGACGTCGAGACCCTCCAGGACATGATCATTGTCGCGGTCAACGATGTCCTCGGCCAGATCACGGAAGAGAACGGCAAGATCATGGGAGGAATGGGATTCTAAAAAGTGGATCTGTATTCAGGATATATCAATAAGCTGATCGACGAGCTGGCGGCGCTTCCCGGAATCGGGAACAAATCGGCGCAGCGGCTCGCCTTTCATATCATCGGAATGTCTCCGGCGAGGGTAAACCGCCTCTCGGAGACTATTCGCAGTGCAAAAGAACATGTGACCTTCTGCAAGGTCTGCCAGAACCTGACGGACGAGGAGATCTGCCCGATCTGCAAAAATCCCTCCAGAGACAGGTCGACCATCATGGTCGTCGAAAACCCCAGAGACCTGGCTGCCTACGAGCGGACAGGCAAATACCAGGGCCTCTACCATGTCCTGCACGGAGCAATTTCCCCCATGCTGGGCATCGGACCCGGAGATATCAAGCTCAGGGAACTCATGGAACGCCTGCGCAGCGAAGAGGTCAGGGAAGTCATCATCGCGACCAACTCCAGCCTGGAGGGAGAGACCACGGCCATGTACATCAGCAAGCTCATCAAGCCCGCGGGAATCCGCGTGTCCCGCATCGCCAGCGGCGTGCCGGTGGGTGGAGACCTCGAGAACATCGATGAGGTGACCCTGCTCCGGGCCCTGGAAGGCCGGACGCAGCTATGAGCTATTAGCTATTAGCTTTTAGCTTATAGCTTTTAGCTACCAGCTTTTATCATTTTTGCTAACAGCTAACAGCTAACAGCTAAGAGCTAAGAGCTAAGAGCTAACAGCTAACAGCTAACACCTAACAGCTAAACACCAAAAGGGAGGGAAAACTACAGATGGAAGATAATACGATTCGTGACTCCTCTCCCGGGAAGGAAGGGGACGTTCTTTCCATACAGAAAACGGACAATGAGAAAACAGCTGATTCCGCAGGCATGCCCGGACAGGCTCCGGCCCATGAGACTGCCGAAGAGTCAGAGCTTGTAAATAAGAGTGGCGATGTGGTCCTTTCGGAAGAGGATGGGGCCTCTGCGGGATATCCCGACGGCCGGTCAGCTTCTGATGATCATCCGGGAGAGCAGGCGGCAGAAATCCTGCAGGCGGAGCCTCAGGAAGAGGAGCCATGGATCCCGGAGGCCTCAGCTGAAACCGCGGGTCCATTAGATTCCGCGAAACCATCTGTGGACAGTGCCGGACCGAAGACCGGGAAAGCAGTCGGTACAGAATCGGAGACCGGTAAACCGGTAAGGAAACCGGACGGTGCCGGAACAGAGACCGGGAAAACGGCAGATTCCGGAACAGAGAACGCGAAACCGGCAGGGAAACGGTCAGCTTCCGAACAGGAGCGCGGGAAACCTACAGGTTCCAGAGCGGAAGCCGCCAGGGCGGCAGGGTCCGGCCAGAGGACAGGGTCCGCCCCTGGAAAAAAGGGCTGGCCGCAGGAAGCGGGGGAGAGGGAGATCCAGAACACCTTCGCGGATGTGAAGGCCGGGGAAAAGAAGCCCGCCGGCCGGAAGGAAAGCAGTTCCTATAAGGAAAAGATCCTCCGCCATAAAAGACGCCTCTACCGGCGGACGGTGATCCTTGTGGCCCTGGTCACGATCCTCCTCACGACAGGAATCATCCTCTGGATGCGCAGGGGCTACAAGAGCGCAGAGCTGAACCGCATTGCTACTTTTACATTGGAGGACGGAGTCCGCTTTGAGCGCCTGGGAGGAAATATCGTCCGCTACAGCAGCTCGGGCGCGGTCTGCATGGACAGGCGGGGAAATACCCTGTGGCGGGTGTCCTATGAAATGCAGCAGCCCATCACCAGCGTGAGCGGGGATGTGATCGCGATCGCCAACAAGAGCGGCTACAGCGTCTATATAATGAATACCAAGGGCGTCATGGGTACCATCGAGACCATGCTCCCCATCCACAGCATCTCCGCGGCCGAAAACGGCGAAGTCGCCGTGGTCCTCAACGACACAAAGGCGACCTGGATCCGGCTGTATACGGCGGAAGGGGATGAGATCGCCTACATTATCCAGACAATGGAGGAGAGCGGCTATCCGATCGCCGCGGCTGTCTCCCCGGACGGTGAGACCCTGTGCCTGTCCAGCGTGCAGATGGCCAATGCTGACATTAAATCCAACGTCTCTTTTTACAATTTCGGGAAAGAGGGAAAAAATGCCGCGGACCACAGGGTGGATTACTCGGATTTTATCGATGAAGTCGTCCCCTGGCTGGAATACGTGGACGATTCTATCTGCGCGGGAATCTCTGACAAGAGACTCATCCTTTTCCGGAAAACGCTTCTGGGCAAGTCCGGAAGTTCCAGCATCCTGTTTTCCGAGAACCTGCAGGGGATCTTTCCCGGCGACAGCTTTATCGGCCTTCTTTTTAACAACACGACGGAAGAGGACCAGTACCGGCTGGATATCTACAATAAGCGGGGGAAAAAAGCCGGCAGCGTCAGCTTTACCATGCAGTACACCAGTATTCAGATCGCGGGGGATAAAGTCTATATCAACAATGAACAGGACTGTCAGATCTATACCCTGGGCGGACGCTGCCTGTATAACGGCAGCTTTGGCAGACCGATCAGCACCCTTGTCCCGGGTGCGGGGCTGGGAGACCTTCTCGTAGTCACGGGAGGAGAGATCGACAGCGTGCGCCTGCACTGATACAGGAGACTGGAAATGAACCTTTATTTCTGGCTGATATTGTTCGCCTATATTCTCATACTGGCGCGTGGAGTGATCAAAGGCTTTGAAAGAGGCTTCGTCAAGGAACTGGAGGGGCTGGCCGCCGGGATCTGCGCGGTCCTGACCCTGATCCTGATCAGCGGCCTGGTGACGGGAAGCATCGGCAGGGAGTTCAGCACAAAAGCGCTTGCGATCGGCCTGCTCATGGTCCTGGGCATCGTATACTCTCTGTGCAGGATCCTGTTTTCCTCTTTAAAATTATTTGCCGGACTTCCGGTGATCAGGTTCCTGGACCAGGTCCTGGGCGCCGGAGCAGGCGTGTGCAAGTCCTTTCTGCTACTATATGTAGTGGACCACATTGTGAAAATCTGGCTTAATTTGTGAAGCAAAAAAATGTGGAAAAAAAACCAAATTTATGCTTGCATTTGATGGGACCCCGTGCTATTATAATATTCGCCGCTGAGAACGGCGGCCAACAACAAAGAAAATTGAGAGTTTTGAAAGAAAAAACTTAAAAATTTCTAAGAAAGTTGTTGACAATCGAGCGAGAGCTTGATACAATATCAAAGTTGCCACACGAAAGTGATGACAACGGCGCTCCTGCCCTGCAGGATCAAGCGCAAACATTTCCAACCTTATATGAGAACAAGACAGAAATGCAACCCTGAATATATTCCTTATATTTAGAAGGTCGAAAGACCAGCGGTCTTACATCTTAAGAGACCGTGCTGCATAGCAGCAAATGAGGAAATTCAGAAGAACATGA
>DGUF01000112.1 GCA_002394525.1 Lachnospiraceae bacterium UBA4317
AGTCCACTGTTTGTACGATACTTTTTGCATGATCAGTGGGTTACTTCTTTACTTCACAGTTGTAAAATGTTAATATTAAACAAACTAATAACTGGCTGAGAGATTCCATTACTGCAGCCTTAATAAATGGGGGTATCCATGAATAATAAGATTCGGACAGATGCAGTCAGACATCTATTTGAAGCAGTGCTGACACTTGAGAACGAGGAAGAGTGCTTTATCTTTTTTGAAGACCTGTGTACTGTGAATGAACTTCTGTCACTGTCTCAGAGATTTGAAGTGGCTTCCATGCTCAAGCGCAAGGACACCTATCTCAAGATCGCGGAAAAGACCGGCGCTTCCACTGCCACGATCAGCAGGGTAAACCGCTCCTTAAATTACGGGAATGATGGCTACGAGATGGTCTTCGGGAGGATGAAGTCCTACCAGGAGGCCGTTGAGGGAGAAAAATGACCTTTGAGCTGCCCGCAGAGATCCTGTACAGACCGTGCGGATCTCTGCGGCAGTTATTTGTCCGCGGTCTCTTCGGGATAAAAGCTGCGGCATCCATATGAAGGATATGATGAAATCTGCATACGACAAAAAGAAAAAAAGACCAGTACCGCTTGCGCCGCTGGCGTTGCTGGCGGTTTTTACGGGAGGGATGCTGACCTATCTGCTCGCAGTCCTTCCTTTTTTAATTGACCACGGGGGACTCTTCTTTTATTACGGCGATTACAATGTTCAGCAGGTGCCTTTTTTGATCTTTGCCCACCGGGCGGTGCGGCAGGGACGTTTTTTCTGGAACCCGCTGGTGGACCTGGGAGGCAACATGGCGGGGACTTTCTCCTTTTATCTGTGGGGGAGTCCTTTTTTCTGGCTGACGATCCCCTTTCCGGAGTCCTGGCTGCCCTATATGATGCCCTTTATCATGGCCCTCAAATACGGGACGGCCTCAGCGACGGCCTATGCCTGGATCCGGACCCGGACCAAAACCGGCGGGGCCGCTGCCATCGGGGCCTTCCTCTATGCCTTTTCAGGCTTTCAGGCCTGCAACATCGTCTTTCAGCACTTCCATGACGTGACGGCCTTCTTCCCCCTGTATCTGCTGACCTTCGACCGCTTTGTGGAAAGGCGTCCGGGCGGGCGGGGCCGGTACGGCTTCATCCTGATGACGGCCCTCATGTCTGTGATCAACTACTATTTTTTCTTTGGCCAGGTCGTCTTTCTGGCCCTGTATTACCTGGTCAGGAGAGGGATCAGGCTGGTCCGCGGGGAGGGGATCCTCTGCGCATGCAGAGAGGTCCTCGGGATCCTGGCCGGCGGAGCGGCCGGCCTGATGCTGGCCGCATTTTTCCTGGTCCAGTCTGTCGGAGGCCTGATGGGCAATTCCCGCGTGTCGGAGTTCCTGAGCGGCTATGACCTGGTGGCCTATCCGGATTCCACGACCCCGCTCGCCATCATCAGGACCCTCTTTGTCGTGCCGGACCTGATCGCCAGGGGGACCCTCTTTTCCAGCGAAAATATCCGCAACGGATCCCTGGCCTTCTACCTGCCCTGCTTTGCCATGGCCGGTGTCATTGCCTACTGGATGCTGCGAAAGAGGAGCTGGACCAGGAACCTGCTGGCCTTGCTGGCCGTCATGGCCATGGTCCCGGTCCTGAACGCCTCCTTTTCCGCCTTCAACGAGGACTTTTATACCAGGTGGTTCTATATGCCGGTCCTCCTGTGCGCCTGCATGACGGCTGAGGTCCTGGAGGAGGAAGAGAGCACAGCCTTTGTCAGGGGGACCCTGATCTCCAATGCCTTCACCGTCCTCTTTATCCTCATGTGCTTTCTGCCGGTCTATGAGGACGGGACCTGGTCCTTTACCTCTGTCTGTGAAAACAGGAGGCTCCTGCCCGCCCAGATCCGGGCGACCCTGATCGGCGCGGCCGTCCTCTGTGTCATCGCCTTTCTCAAGCACAGATACGGCGGGCTCTTCTCGGTGCGGACTGCCGCAGTCCCGGCAGGCGGCTCTGGAAAAGCAGAGGCCGCGGCTGCCGGTGTGGCTGCCGTGGAGCTTCCGGAGGAAGAACCCATGCCTGCAGAGGCCGTGGCTGCCGGAGGGACTTCAGTTGAGCTTCCGGAGGAGCCTGTGCCCGCAGAGGCCGCAGTCAGCGGTGAACCTTCTACAGGGCCTGGGGAGGAGCCTGTGTCCGCAGATGCCCCGGAAACCGGGAGCAGGCTCCGAGGCCTGCTGCAGCTAGGAACCCTCTGCCTGGCCCTGACCCTTGTCTGCTGCATTATTTCCACCTCGGCGGTGGTCAGCAACGGGAGCTCCCTGATCTCCTACAGCGGCTTTGAAAAGTGGAAGCTGCAGATGCTGACCCAGAGGCCGGTGCTGGGGGAGAATGAGGAGCCGGAGCAGGAGGCTGCCGCAGAGGGGATCGACAAAAATGTCCCCTCCCCCTTCTCCCGCGTGGAGACCGACAGCACCTCCACAAACTACGAGATGGTCTGGGGCATTCCCACCATGCACTGCTTTGAATCCACGGTGCATCCGTCCATTTTCCGCTGGTACCGCGGGATCGGCATGATCCGCACGGTGGAGTCCACCCTTCCCTTCGAGAGGATCGGGGCAAGGGCCCTGATGTCGGTCCGCTACTACCTGGAAAACGACCTGGTCAGGTCCGACAACAGCTACTCGGACCAGGGCGGGATCGAGGGCTATTCCCTCAACAACAATGAGAACGGCTACAATGTCTATGAGACGGAAAACTATATCCCCATGGGGATCAGCTTTGACAGCTATATGACAGAGGAAAACTACGACCTGCTGGAGAACGGCCCCGTCTCGGACAGGGTCCTGGTCAAAAACCTGATCCTCTCCGAAGAGGCCGCGGACCGGTACGGAGACCTCCTGACCGAGGACACCGACACCGATCCGGGGACCATGTCCTACCTGGAATTTGGCCGGCTCTGCGACGAGAGGGCAGCCTCCGCCTGCAGGGATTTCGCCTTTGACAAAAACGGCTTTCACGCGACCGCGCAGCTGGAAAAGGACAACCTGGTCCTCTTTTCCGTCCCCTGGGACCGGGGCTTTTCGGCCACGGTGGACGGAAAGCCGGCGGAGCTTGTGCGGGCGGACTTCGGCCTGACGGCGGTCTTTGTGCCTGAGGGGACCCATGAGATCCGCTTCAGCTACCTCCCGGCCGGGCTCATGCCCGCCGCCGTCCTGTCCCTTCTGACCGCCCTGGCCCTGTCCGCTGATTCTCTTTGCCGCAGAAGATATAAAAGCCTCTGAAAAGTCTTGAAAGGGCTCTTGCCAAGAAGGATTTTGCGTGATAAGATATCCATCGTGCACGCACAAATGTCCGCTTGGCGCGGACGGAAGAAAGGGCGGAGGTTTAGTCATGGAGGGTTCTACCTATTATATTGTGCATGCGTCCGCCATGCCGTCGGTCCTGATCAAGGTGGCGGAGGCAAACCGTCTTTTGTCCACGGGAGAGGCCAGGACCGTCAACGAAGCGGTGGAGATGGCGGGGGTCGCCAGGAGCTCCTATTATAAATTCAAGGATTCGGTAGAGGAGTTCCACAATAATCTCCACGGCTCCATGCTGACGATCGTATGTGAGATCAGTGACCGGGCCGGCATCCTGTCGGACCTGCTGCAGACGATCGCCAGGTGCGGTGCCAACATACTCACGATCCATCAGGCGATCCCGGTCGACGGCACGGCTGTCGTGAGCATCAGCATGCAGATGCTGGAAAACGCGGATAATGTCAACACCATCCTGGAGCGGGTCTCCGCGGGAGAGGGTGTCCGCCGCGTTCGTGTGACCGGAAGGTAGATCTGCCTGCAGTCCCCGTGGATCTGTAAGCGGACTTTGAAAAAAGGAAAGGAATGGCAAAACGATGATAAAAGCTGCTGTGTTGGGTTTTGGAACGGTCGGAAGCGGAGTTGTCGAGCTCTTTGATATCAACCGGGCATCGGTGGAGAGAAGAGTCCCGGGCGGAGTCGAGGTCAAATATATTCTGGATCTCCGCGATTTTCCCGGCAGCCCTTATCAGGACAGGGTCGTGCATGACTTTGACGTCATCCTCCAGGACCCGGAGATCAGTGTGATCTGCGAGACCATGGGAGGAAAGGA
>DGUF01000244.1:0-7704 GCA_002394525.1 Lachnospiraceae bacterium UBA4317
ATACGAGCGGTACGAGTTTCATCGATGGTGAGAGGCCTGTAAGGGCAGACTATGACAGGACAAGGCGCGTTCACAGAGGAATGTTCATCGCGAACAACGGAATGAAGATCAATGCTGATCTGAACGGAGCTTACCAGATCCTGAAAAAAGCATTCCCAGTCAAATGGGATAGAGGGTGCGCGTTACACCCAGCTGTAGTAAATGTGGTGTAAGCCGCATTGAACAGTGAAGGGATATATTATATTAAAATATTTGAATAAATATTAACGATATTAATATATTCCATAACGTTTTAGCATGTAGAATAGATATGTGAAATACCGGCAAACGGAAAAGATAGCAAAAGACTCGCGGAAAGGAGAGGCTATGAAAAACAAAACCGGAATTCTCGCTCTGATCATCGCGTGTGCGGCTCTGGTCCTGTCGATCTTTAACATGACAAGGGCAGGGGCGCCGGCCGCAGAAAATGCGGGAGATGTCCAGTACGTGATGTATCTGGGAACCAACGATAAGGATACCAATCTGCCGAAGTTTATGGATCATGACCAGGCGAAGGAAAAGCTTGACAGCATCCTGACGAAGCATTTTGAGGGCTTCACCATCCAGGAGGCCAACGGGGGATGGACCAACGAAGACGGAACGGTCAGCCATGAGTACACCCTGGTGATCTACCTGAGCGATACATCCTCGGAAGCAGTCCATGCGGCGGCGGATGATCTGCTCAGTGAGTTCAACCAGAGTTCTGTCCTGATCCAGGAGAACAAAACGAAGACCGAATTCTATTCCGGCCAGTAAAAAGGAATGGTCACCCGCCTGAATCTTGGTTGAAGCCACCGGCAAGCGGCGGGCAAATCGTGTTACAGCTCCCGCTCCTTCAAAGAGTGTGAACCTTTAAGCAAATTTTCAAATGCTTCATGGCATGAAAAATCCGGAGCTTTCTCTTTCAGGGAGAGCTCCGGATTTTTATGTCAAATCAGATTTTCATATGAAAGCGGTTTCGTCCGGGCAGGACCGGGTGCTTGGCCGCATTTCCCACAGGTCAGAACTGCATGTACCAGGCTCTGGGGAAAACGTGGTATCTGGCAATGTCAGCATAGGTAACTTCGTCTCTGAAGAATTGTCCCATGACTTCGAAGCTCTCGGTTTGACCAGGCTGGATATCCGTGAGGTTGGTCCCGGAGATTCCGATCACGTTGTCATTCTGATCGTAGAAGATCACATTTACATAGATCAGGTTGATCTCCTCATCCTTTGTATTGGTAATGCGTCCGGATACCATGCATTTGGCCATTGTATCTTCTCTGATTCCCAGATCACTGACTTCGTAATCAGTCACTTCATATCTGGCTTCCTCCACCTTGTAATGAGGAGCAAACACAATGCCATTGGAGGTATCCACATCTGTGAGGTCTATATAATTGGAGTAAAAATATCCTTTTTCTCCAGGAAGAATGACATCGGGGCAGGCGCTGACCAGGCCCTGGGATGTGAGCAGGTGACCGTTGTTATCCTCAATGTCAAATTTCGCGTCATGCAGATAGAGGTTGGTCGTGCCTGTATTCTCGATCTCCACGAAGCCGCCTCCGGTGTGTCTTCCAATGACATTTACAGAGTCCGTAAAATAGTTCTGAAGGACCTTGTAGTCCACAACCTTCTGAGCCTGAGCCGGCTCCTCCGCCGGTGCCTGGGCAGGGGCTGCCTCCGTTTCCGCGGGTGCTTCCTCAGCGGGAGCTTCCTCAGCAGGTGCCTCCTCAGCGGGAGCCGCTTCCGCCTGGGCTTCTGCCCCGGCCTGATCCTCCGCCCCGGCAGCTTCCTCCGGAGCTGCCTCCGGCTGGCTGTCCTCACCATGGTCTACGGCCTGTGAGACAGCGCCGCTCTGTGTCTGTTCACTGCTCCCGCCTGAGCTCCTGCCGAAGAGGACCCCGCAGGATACAAAGAGGACGGCGACCACGAGGACAGGGATCAGGCAGCCGGGTCCCTTTTTCTTTTTCCGGGGACCTTCCTGCTCATAGGCAGGCTGACTGACAGGTCTGCCCGAATCCTGACCTGCTGAAGGCCCGCCCGGTCCGGTCTTCACTTCCCGGGCCGCAGGGCCCGCAGGCGCGGGAGCTCCACAGTTGGGACAGAATTTCCCGTCAAACTCAAATCCGCAATTCTGACAAAACATACTCTTTCCCTCCTTATGATTTTTTCAGGTACCATAAATTATAGCAAAAGCGTTTTCGACATATTCCCACCGAAAAGGTGGGAATATGCAAAAAAAGAGCCCGCAGGGAAAGTTTTTTTGCCCCTGCAGGTTCTCTCTCGAATCCGTATTCAGTTTTTGGGGCTTTCACTGCCCTCTCCGGTCATCTGAGCTATTATCCTGTCTTCTGTACCAGAGTGAATAGATTGAGTGAATATATTCTTTGCATGGCCTGGTCTGCAGGACCCCGGGCTCACATGGACACGCTCAGGACCTGGCAGATCACGTTCTGGTCGAAGGGCAGGTATTCCTCCGGCATGGAGGATGTCCCGCGGTCAAACAGCTCGTCGATCCGGCTGTAGTATTCTTTTTCCGTGACGGTCCTGCCCGCCCATTTGTAAGTGAATTCCGAGTCAGACTTCTCATCGACGGCATTGCGCTCGCCCTCGCCCAGGAGCCGGAAGCCGGTCCGGTCCAGGTTGTAGACCTGGTCCGAGCCGTATCCCATGTGCATGACCGAATTGTAGAGACGGTCCTTGAAGGGATGGTAGCGGACTCCGCCCAGCCTGGGCAGGAGCAGGTCGACGACCCGTCCCTTCTGGAAGGAGAGGATCCGGGTCCCCAGGGCCTCGACCCCGTAGCTGATCAGGATCTCCGGGACGTGGTCACAGTCGATATAGATCATATCATAGCTCGTATATTCAGTGACGTCCTTGTCCGCCTGGATATATTTTTTATAAGCCTCCCGCCAGCCCGGATCGGGATAGATGGAATAGCCCGCGGCCCGGCCCCTGATCTTGCTGACGGTGTCAGATATGGTCCTGCCCAGCAGCTCCAACTCCACATTGGAATCGTCGCCCCGCAAGCCGTACTCCATGACCGGCTCCCTGATGACCGGGGTGGTGAATTTCCTGCCTTTAAAGCTGCCGTCAAAGCAGCCGTAGGCGGTCCTGGTCTGGTCCCCTGTCTCACTGTCCGGATAGCCTGCCACAATGACCACATCCTTTTTCCCTGACCTGTGCAGTTTCAGATTATAGATGTCTTCGTTATTGTCATTGCAGGCAGCCTGCTTGATCGTAAGGACGCGCTCCGCCTTTTTGTTCCGGATGGTATAGACAAAGCCCTTGTAATCCTTTTCCTTTTCGTTCTTGCAGACAGCCAGGAGCTCACGGGCACCCTCTCCGTCCATGTTCAGGAGGGCCAGGCAGCAGACCCCGTCGGCCTCCCGGACCTTGAACTGGTCAGACCGCATAGTGGAATCAGAGACGCGGAGTTTGCCGTATTTCTTTTCCAGTTCGCTGATGACGTCCACATAGGGGCGCAGGGCAGCGGCCTTTTTAGCGTCAGTTTTCCCGGCAGAAGTCTCTCCGGCAGCGCTTTTCTGCGCGGCGGCCTTTTGGCCGGCGGTTTTCTGTGCAGCTGCTTTCTGTGCAGCGGCCTTTTGCGAACCGGTTTTCTGCGCAGCTGCCGTTTGCGAACCGGACTTTTTCGCGGTGTTCTCTGGGGCTTCTGTCTTCTGACCGGTGTTCTCTGGCAAGGAGCCGCTCGGCGTGGCCGCCTCGGTCCATGAGGCCGCCGCAATATTCATGACTATAAAGACCACCAGGATGGTGGCTGCGATCTTTTTCATTTTCTGTCTGTGCCTCCCGGTCATTCCGGTCTGTCAGCAGGGATCATTGTCCCCCTTCATGGACAGCCCGTAAAAAGATGTGAACAACTGAAAAAAATAGTGACGTATCCGTTTTTCTCTGGCAATATAGAGAATGCATGCCGCCTTTCAGGCCGGCCTGAAAGATGTCTTCTCGTATTTATTCAGAGCCTCTGTATTCGAGATGTTTTTGCGCTGCTTTTCGCGCAAAAACTCGAGTTCAGCGGCGAAAACCGCCGCGCTCAAGCGCATTGGAATGCGGTTTTCGCAAGTATCTGTTCAGAACCCTGTGGGGTTCTGAACAGATGCATCTTCTCTTTATAAACACGCCGTCCAACGGCAGCCGGTTACGGAGAAAATCAATGAATACTGATCATAAGACAATGAATGCTGAAAATACTACTGTTGATAATAGTACTGTTGATAATAGTACAAAGAAACTGTACGGGACGATCACCATGGTCGGCGCCTCTCTGTGCTTTTCCCTGGGAGGGCTCCTGATCAAGATGATTCCCTGGAGCCCGTTTGCAATCAACGGGATCAGGAACCTGATCGCCGCCTGCGTGATCGGTCTCTATGTGCTGGTCACGCATCACGGGCTCAAATGGAACCCGACCGTGATGGTGGGGGCGGTCTGTATGGCGGGGGTCACGACGCTTTTTACAGTCGCCAACAAGATGACGACGGCCGGCAACGCGATCGTCCTGCAGTACTCGGCCCCGATCTGGATCATCCTGCTCATGTACCTGTTTTTCAAAAAAAAGCCCGACCGGCTGGCCGTCATTACGATCGTCCTGGTCCTCGCCGGGATCCTCTGCTTCTTTTTTGACAGTCTCTCCACGGGAAAGATCCTGGGCGACCTGCTGGCCCTTCTGTCGGGCCTTTTCTACGGCAGCCTCTTCATGCTCAATCAGTTCGAGAAGGGCGACGCCCTGTCCTCCATGTTCTTCGGGCAGCTCCTGTGCGGAGTCTGCCTGGGTCCGCTGGTGGTCCGGGAAACCGTCTTTACTCCGCCGGTCCTCCTGGCGGTTTTTGTGCTGGGCGCCGTTCAGGTCGGCCTGGCCTATATCCTCTTTTCCATCGGGACCCGGCTGACCGATCCTGTCACGGCATCGATCCTCAATGCTCTGGAGCCTGTTCTCAATCCCGCCCTGGTCGCGGTCTTTTACGGAGAACGGCTGGGCCGGCTGTCCCTGGTCGGAGCAGCCATCGTCATCGGCAGCATCCTTCTCTATAACCTGATGTCGGCAGGCAGACAGGAGGAGCCGGACACGGAGGGCGCAGAGGTCTGACGGTCTCCCTTTCAAACTCATATCCGCTGAATCGCGACAGGAGCCGGACGCGGAGGGCGCAAGGGCCTTCCTTCTGATCCCATGTCCGCCGGCATGCGGCAGGGGCCGGACCGGTATTTACTCATCTGGTAAGTTCAATCTCCTCTCCCTCGCCGATGATCAGACGGTCCGGCGCCTCAAACTGCTCCGCCCGGTCTCTGTCAAAATAGACGCCGTCCTGCGCCGCCATATGGTAGGGGATGTTGTGCTTCGCCTTGACCATCTCGGCGCACCTGGCGGCCTCGTCCAGATCCATGTTGTAGACACCGTCGCAGCAGTAGAAGGCGTAGTCAATCTCCTTTTCCGCCAGGGCGGGCATCTGCTGTGTCGTCGAGGTGTCTCCGGTGACATAGATGGAAATGCCGTCGGAGAGGGTGACGATATATCCCACGCAGGCATTCACGTCGTGGAAGCTGTTGTAGCCGGCTTCCACAGCCTCCACCCTGGCAAAGTCCAGGTCGAAGGTCTGGTGCTGTCCGTCCGCCAGGGCCTCCTTCCAGGTGATGGTCCTGCAGCCGGGATTTCTGTTGGCGACCAGGTCCGGCGCGTTGTGGTCGTAGTGGTCGTGGGTGATCAGGATCAGGTCCGCGGCAGGTTCATAGCCGCTGCCGCAATAGGGGTCAATATAGATTACCTTACCCTCGGGCGTTGTGATCCTGATGCTGGCCTGGCCCATGTAGAGCAGGCGGGCTTTCGGCATGTCTGCGGCCTCCTCCGCAGCAGGGTCCTGCCCGGTTGGTTCGGCCTCCTCCGCGGGCTCTGCGGTCCGGTCCTTCCCCCCGTCCGGTTTTGCATCCTCTGCGGGCTCAGCCGTCCGGTCCTGTCGCCCGGTCGGTTTGGCCTCCTCGGAAAAGATCTCTGTGGTCCCGGCCTCCTCCAAAAGGAGGGGTTCCTCAGAGTCTGTCTCTCCGCTCTCCACTTCCTGCCCGCTTCCGGCAGAGCCGACGGTCGGGTCCTGCCCGCTTCCGGCAGGGTCTGCTGTGCTCTCCTGCCCTGCGTTTTCACCCTGGTCTGTAACAGGATCCGAGCTTTCGCTCTCGGATCCTGCAGTCTCCGCTGCCGGGCCGGCAGAGGCGGCTGCCTTGTCCTGCCCGCTGTTTCCGCCGCAGGCCGACAGCAGGACGGCCAGGCCGATCGCTATGATAAGGATCTTTCTTCTTTTCATATCTCTCATATCTCACCTCTCCTGTCAAAGTCCCGGCCCTGAGTCACCCGGGGGAAAATCCACATTTAAAGGCCTTTTCGTTACTGATCTATTCACAGTCCCTTGAGAACTGTGATAGTAGCATGCGAAAATCGTATTCCACAATGCGAAGCTTTGTATGCGCTATACGCGCACGATTTTCACCGTCTCACTCGGGTTTTTGCATGAAAAAGCCATGCAAAAATGCCTCGTTTTTTCTGGCTGTGAATAGAAACGCCTTTTCCATGGGAACTGTCAGGCCGGCGGTTTCCGCTGGGATCATACCCCCTCCCTGCCGGACTTTTTTCCAGGCAGTTTCAGGCGTAAGGGTATTCTTTTTTCAAAAGTAATTCCAGTTCCTGCAGGGTATTGACCTTGACGATCATATTGCGGACGCGGGCGGCCGAGGGAAAGCCCGTGATATACTGAGCGGCGTGGGCCCGCATCTCGCGGATGCCGATCCGCTCCCCCTTGCACTCGCAGAGCATGCGGGCGTGGCGGAGGATCATCTGGACGATGACGCGGCGGACCGGGCGCTCGGGGATGGTGCGGTCGGTCAAGTAGCTGTTCACCTCGCGGAAGATCCAGGGGTTGCCCCTGGCGGCGCGGGCGATCATGACGGCGTCACAGCCGGTCTCCTCCATCATGCGGAGGGCGGAGGGTCCGTCGACGATATCGCCGTTGCCGATGACCGGGATTCTCAGGGCCTCCTTGACCTGCGCGATACAGGTCCAGTCCGCCCTGCCGGAGTACATCTGGGCCCTGGTCCTGCCGTGGACCGCGACTGCGGCCGCTCCGCCCTGTTGGGCGGCGAGGGCGCACTCAACCGCATTGTTGCTGTCCTCCTCATATCCGCGGCGGATCTTGACCGTGACGGGCCGGCTGGTCCCGGCGGCAGCGGCCGCGACCATCTTTTCGATCAGGGCCGGGTCCTTCATCAGGGCCGATCCCTCGCCGTTGGCCACGACCTTGTGGACCGGGCAGCCCATATTGATATCCAGGATGTCAAAGGGTCTGTCCTCGATCATCTGACAAGCCCGGGTCATGATCTCCGGCTCGCAGCCAAAGAGCTGGAGCGAGACCGGCGCCTCCTCCGGGCTGGTCGCCATCAGGTCCGCCGTCCGGGCATTTTTGTAGGTGATGGCCTTGGCGCTGATCATCTCCATGCACACGAGGGCGGCTCCCTGCTCCCGGCACAGGAGCCGGAAGGGCAGGTCGGACACGCCGGCCATGGGAGCAAAGATGGCTCTTCCGGGTATGGTCACATTTCCGATCTGAAAGGGGGTATTTCTGTTTTCTGTCATCATTTCCACTTTTCCAACTATGCCGCTCGTCAGAGCGGCAGCGCGAGGAGAAA
>DGUF01000244.1:7763-9871 GCA_002394525.1 Lachnospiraceae bacterium UBA4317
GAAAGCCCGGGACGGGTTTCTCCGATGCGATCACAGGTGCCTGAGCCCGCGGCACAGGCACCGGAGTGAAAAATCTTGTATCGACAAGATTTTTCACTCTTCTGCGGTCTGCTCAGGGCAGATCTTTTTTTGCATCATTTTATGCACTGTACAGGTCCTGCTCCCGGGATTGTTAACTGCGGCAGCTGAACCTCTGCTTATGCGGGGCCGATTACCGGATCAATTATTCATCATCTTCTTCATAGCCTTCGATCAGGTCCGCGGGATCCTGGTGCAGGAAGGTCACCCGGAAGTAGATGGAGAGGGCATCCAGCATCTCCTTCTTTTTGCGGCGGATCTCCTTGATCAGGAGACGGGCGCTGATCTCGTCGTAGAGCAGGTCCCCCTCCTCATGCCTTGTGTCAAATTCAATATGTCCGAAGGGGGTGTAGGAAATGGTAAAAATGCCCCCCGCCTCTTCTGTAAAAAGGACACAGATGATGTGCAGCTCCTCCTTGATGTTTTCGGGGAGCCTGTCAAATTTTTTGTTGAAATAGTATTTTTTGTCGTAGGAATTCGCGCCGCAGATCACGATGCGGTATCTGTCCTGGCCGGCGAACTCCTCCGGTCTGCTGGTATTTTCTTCCATTAAAACAGGTATCCTTCTATTGGTTATTTGATTATGCTGCTGTTTTTGATTATGCTGCTGTTTTCAGGTCAAAATGTCCTATTGCGGGCCGCAGGGCATGCTGCCGGCTTAGGTCAGACACAGCCGCTGACGCCCCGGACAGACACAGACGCTGACGCCCCCTCGCGGAGACAGCCCTTACCGGGTCCGGGTCAGACACAGACGCTGACGCCCCGGGTCAGACATAGCCGCTGACGCCACGGACGGAGACTTCTCCGGACCCGATCTCCCGGACAGGTCCCCCGTCGTCGGGACGGACCAGGAGCTCTCCGCTGTCGTTGATGCCCAGGGCCTTCCCCGTAAAGGGTGTCCTGGGGTCGAGCACATGGACCTCTCTGCCCAGATTGACCAGCATGGATTCATAGGCCGGGCGGAGACCGGAAAAATCGCGGGTCTTCTCAAAAACGGCGTAGTTTTCTTCAAAATGGTTCCAGACAGAGGCCGTCAGGGCGGCGCGGTCGATGACCCTGCCGGTGCAGAGGCGGAAGGAACTGGCGTTTTCGGCGATCTCCGGAGCGAAATCCGTCTGGTTAACATTGAGGCCGATCCCGATGGTGATTGCGCTGATCTCCCGGTCCTCCATCCGCATCTCGGTCAGGATGCCGCAGAGCTTGCGCCAGGAGCCCCCGTTTACCGACCCGACGATGTCATTGGGCCATTTGATGCCGAAGCGGCAGGACGCAGCGGTAGCATCGCTTCCCTCACCGCCCGCGATCTCCTGAGCGGCCTGGCAGGCGGAGAGGGCCATGACCACTGTCAGCATGGGGGTGACATCCGGCGGCAGGTCCGGCTTTAAGAGGATGCTCATGTAGATATTGCCGGCCGGGGGAGAGATCCAGGTCCTGCCCCGGCGGCCCTTTCCGGCCGTCTGCCGGGCTGCGGTGACCAGGGTGCCATGGGGATAACCCTCCGCCGCCAGGGCGAAAATATCCTCGTTGGTGGATCCGGTCTCGTCTTTGAAAACCAGAGGCCTGCCGGCCCAGGCAGTCGTCAGCCCCGCCTCGATCCGGTCCGGGGTGAAGATGTCTGTTTCCCCCGTCGAAAGAAGGCGGTAGCCCTTGTTGGTCACCGCCTCGATGGGATAGCCCTCGTCCTTCAGCTTTCTGATATTTTTCCAGACGGCTGTCCGGGAGACCCGGAGCAGCTCACAGAGCTCCTGGCCGGAGACAAAGTCCTCCGCTTCCGTCAGCCTGCGCAGTATTTCCTGTTTTCTGTCCAATCTGCTGGTTCCTCCTGCTGAGTCAATGGGGAAGTGAGTCAATGGGGACGTTACAGACGGACTCATTTTGTGAAACCCCGAAATGAGTCCGTCTGTTACGTCCCCATTGACTCATTGACTCAGCCATTGACTCACGTTCCCTGTCCCGCCTTCTCAGGCGGAACGAGAGGCTCTTTTATACGAGTGTCGCGGCGATCACGGCCTTGATGGTGTGCATGCGGT
>DGUF01000120.1 GCA_002394525.1 Lachnospiraceae bacterium UBA4317
TCATTTTCATAGCAGAGCATCCAGGGGCCGTGGCTCTCGTTGTCCGCCTCATCGATGACGAAAAATCCATAGCGGTCGCACATCTGATAAAACATGGGCGCGTTGGGATAATGGCTGGTCCGGATGGCGTTGAAATTGTGGCGCTTCATCATTTCCAGGTCCCGCTTCATATGGGCGGTATCGACGACAGGGCCCGTGACCGGGTCTGAGTCGTGGCGGTTGACGCCGCGAAACTTGACCGGCATCCTGTTGATCACCAGGACATTGCCCTCCACGCCGACCTCCCGGATCCCGATCTGCTCCTGGATGACCTCTCCGGCCGTTTCCATATAGAGGGTATAGAGATAGGGATCCTCACTGGTCCATAGATGGGGCGCCTCAATGGTAAAAGACGTGTCCCCCTGGAAAATGAAGTGCGCGGTCTCCCGCCCCTCCGCGTCCAGGACCGTGGCCGCTGCCGGGACCTCCCTGTCCAGGTACTGGACCCGGATCGAGACCTCCGCGCTCAGGGCCTTTGGCCCCGTTCCCGGGCCTGCCTCCTCATCCCAGTCGATCCTGGTATTGATGAAATAATCATAGATACACTGGTCCGGACGCCGCAGCAGATAGACATCCCGGAAGATCCCCGAGACACGGAACTTGTCCTGGTCCTCCAGATAAGAGCCGTCGCACCACTTGAGGACCAGAACGGCCAGGACATTGTCCCCCTCCCGGACCAGGTCCGTGACATCGAATTCCGCGAGGGCGTGCGACACCTGGCTGTAGCCCAGATACTTTCCATTCAGCCAGGCATAAAAGCAGGAGTCCACCCCCTCGAATTCCAGATAGGTCCGGGGCGCCGCCTCGCTCTTTTCAAAAGTAAAATGCCGGATATAGGCGCCGCATGGATTGTCCAGCGGCACATAGGGCGGGTCGGCGGGGAAGGGATAACGGATATTTGTGTACTGGTGGCAGTCATAACCGTAATTCTGCCAGACCCCGGGGACGGGGATCTCCTCAAAACCGCCGGCGTCCGCCCCGGGCTTCCCGCCTTCCTTTCCGGCAGCCCCGGCTTCCCGGTCCGCCTGTTTGTCCTGCCATTTTCCGGCCTCTGTCCCGGCTTTTTTCAGGGCATCTGTCCCGGTCTGAAAGTCCGGCTCAAAAAACTTCTCCTGCAGATCATAAATACTGTCATAATAGCGGAACTGCCATGTCCCGTTCAGCATCCGGATCCGGTCGGACGCCTCCCTGTTTTCCACAGGGTCCTCCATGCGCATCCCTGCCGGTACATAATAGGCGCGGTCCGGCATCGTCCCCTCGTGAAGAACAGACAGATTTTCATAATACCTGGGTACGATCACTGTTTCTCCTCCTGTTTTCCATAAAACAACGAATCCTTTTTCCGCTTCCATGCACAAAACGAAAGCATATTTACAGGTTTCCCCGCGCAGAACCGGAATGTCCATGTCCGCCGTCCTTTCATGGACAAAATGCGACAAATCACAGGGCAGGCAGGTTTTCCCGCCGGCTGTCCGTCCGCGCCTTTCATGCGTCACAAGTTGCAGATTTGTGGGTAAACAAATTTACTTCTGTGTTGATTTTGGGTCTTACTGTGTCTCTGGTTTAATCATACGACAGGAGATTGGCTTTGAACATAAACTGTGATAGACAGAACATGCACAAAATGATACAATTTCACAAACTGTATTGGAAATGAAGGAAGGCCCGCGCTACCGGAAGGAGGAATGCAGAAATGTTTGTGGACAATGCCTACTGGCACAACTCAAGAATTGATTTTAAAGACAGGAAACACCCTCTGTTCGTGGGCAGCTGCGGCACCTACCGCCTGATGACCCTGACCAAGCTGCCGACCCACCGCCCCCGCGGCCGGGTGGACTTCCAGCTGCTCTATGTGGCGGCCGGAAAGGGACATTTTTATTTTAACGGCAAGGAACACATCGTCCCCGCCGGCAACATGGTGGTCTACCGCCCCAGGGAGGAACAGCGCTACTATTATTACGGCGCGGACCACACGGAGGTCTTCTGGGTCCACTTCACCGGGAGCAACGTCACCAACATCCTGCGCCAGTACGGCTTCAAGGACAAGGAGCACGTCATCCACAGCGGCACCTCCCTGGAATACAACCACATTTTTCAGCAGATCATCGAAGAGCTCAAAAACTGCCGGCCCCACTACGAAGAGGCCTGCATCTACCGCCTCCACCTGCTCTTCATCCTGCTCAGCCGCCTGGGCGAAAAAAAAGCCCGCCGCAGGTCTCCCCACATGGCGGGCCAGATGAACATGGCTGTCAACTATTTTCATGAACACTACAGCGAGGCGATCTCCATCGGCGACTACGCCCAGGAGCTGGGCCTGAGCGTCAGCTGGTTCACCCGGTCCTTCCGGGAATACACCGGCTCCTCTCCCGCCCAGTACCTGATCTCCCTGCGGATCTCGGCAGCCCAGAGCCTGCTCGAGACCTCCGACCACAACGTCACGGAGATCGCCGAGCTCGTCGGCTACGACAACCCCCTCTACTTCAGCCGGCTCTTCCGCAAGCAGACCGGCATGTCCCCCTCGGACTTCCGCCGCCGGCTCCAGGCCTGGAACGAGGAAAATCCCTGAGAAAAGACTCCTTTTCAGGAGATGCTCCTTTTTGCCGCCTCGACCACATGACCGATCAGGACACAGGAGGTGACGCTGCCGACGCCGCCGGGCACGGGGGTGATGGCCTGGACGACGGGCTCCACCGCCGCAAAGTCCACGTCGCCGGAGATGCCGCCCTTTTCCTCGTCCCAGTTGATCCCGACATCGATCACGACCTGGTCCGGATGCGTGTACTGCTCCGTGACACTGTGGAGCCGGCCGGCCGCCGCGACCAGGATGTCCGCCCGGCGGGTGAAGGCCCGGACATCCCTCGTCCGGGTGTGGCAGTTGACGACGGTCGCGTTCTCATGCATGAGCATCATGGCGACCGGGCGGCCGATGACGAGGGACCGGCCGATGACCGCAACATTTTGCCCGCTGACGGCGATCCCGTAATGATGCAGGATCTCCATGACCGCCTGGGCGGTACAGGGCGGGAAGCCCGTCTTTGTATTGGTGAACACACCTGCCAGGGACAGGTCCGTGCAGCCGTCGATGTCCTTGGCCGGGTTGAGCATCTGCCTGGCCTTTTCATTGTCCAGCTGCTTTGGCAGCGGCCGGAACAGCAGGATCCCGTGGATGGAGTCATCCTCGTTGACCCGCGTCAGCTCCCTGTCAAACTCCTCCTGCGTCACATCCGCCGGCAGGACGACATTGACCACCTCCACACCGACTGTCTGCGCCCGCTTGGTCGCGCCGCGCTCATAGGCGAGGTCATCCGGACGCTCCCCGACGCGGAAAATACAGATCGTCGGCGTGATCCCCTGCTGCTTGAGCGCTTCCACATCCCGCTGCATTTTCACAGTCAGGGCATCCGCGACCTCTTTTCCCTTTAATATTCTGGCCATATGAACCTCTCTTTCGACTTACTTCCGGATCGACTGTATGACTTATTTCCGGATCGACTGCATGACCCCTGCGTAGATGGCGTCCGCGCGGGGAGGCCATTCGGCCAGGAGGCGGTCCGCCTCTTCTTCCAGGGCCTGCGCAGTCCCGCGGTCCTTCATGGACTTTGTGTTGATGTAGATATTGAGGGAGGCTGCCTGCATGGCGGCCTTGCACAGGACAGCTCCGCAGCCGGCGTCGGAGACGGCCAGGCGGGAGCCCTTTTCGGCAAATTCCCCGATGATGCCGATGGCCTCGGCGCAGGCGCGCATGATCTCCATGGGCACGCCGCAGGCAGTGTTCAGGGCCTCCTCCATGATCCTTTCGCGGTCCGGGTCATCTTTGGGAATCCCGTAGGCTTTGGCCAGGGGCGCGAAGGCCTCGGCGTCACCGTCGACCAGGTCCAGGAATTTTTTCCGGAGGCTCTGGGCCCGGACCATCAGGGCCTTGACATCCTCCTCGACGTCCGCGTATTTCTTTTTCCCGACGGTGAGCTCACCGACCATGTCCCCCAGGGCGATGCCGATGGCGCCGGCCAGGGCGCTGGCCCCGCCTCCGCCGGGCACCGGGGCCGGGGATGCGAGGACTTCGGTGAAGGAGGTAACTGTATTGTCGATCAATTTCATTTATTTTGCCCTTTCCCTGCAGATTGTATGATGCAAAAATGTCTGCTTGTGACTTTTTTTACAGTATAGCATGCCGTCAAAAACATATGCACCTCAATGTGGGCGGAAAAATCAATATGATAAAAAAACAGGTGAAATGCACAGCGCATGTCTGTCCATTTCACCTGTTTTCATACAGTTTCCGTGGTGATCAAATCCCCTTTAGAGGAAGGGATCTGATCCCGGAGATCAATACAGGCCGATGCTGAATACGAACGCGATCAGGACCGCGAGAGGGCCTGTGACGATTCTGGAGAAGAGAACCGCGGGGACACCCATTTCGATGGTCTCCGGCTCGGATTCTCCGAGACTGAGTCCGACGGGGACGAAGTCCGCGCCGACCTGGCCGTCAATGGCGAACAGGGCGGGAAGGGCGTACCTGGCCGGAATGGCTCCGGTCGCGAACTGGGCACCCAGGAGGGTTCCGACGACCTGTGCGATGACAGCGCCGGGGCCCAGGATCGGGGAGAGGAAGGGCAGGGAGCAGACCACGGAGATCACCAGCATGCCCGGCAGGGTTCCGCAGAGGGGCGCGATCGTGTTGGCGATGACGTTGCCCAGTCCGCTGGCACTGATGATACCAAGCAGGGTCGATGTGAAGGCCATGAAGGGCAGCACGTTCTTGATGACCATGTCGATGGTGTCGCGACCGGCCTGGAAGAATTTGCTGACCACTTCGCCGACGACCTTACCGATCCTGACGACGATGCCCTGCTTTTTGCCTTCGCTGGCCTGACGGATCTCTTCCTTGGCCTGGTCCTTGGTCTTGGGGCCGTCAGTCCTGACAGGCTCTGCGGGCTGCGCTTCCTGGACAGGCTGGGCGGCTGCCTCGCCGACGACCTCGATGTCCCTCTCCCTGACTGCCGAGACATAGATCTCGGGCTTGATAAAGGCCGCGAGAGGTCCGGACTGGCCGACAGGCATCAGGTTGACGGTAAAGATCTTTTTCTTGGGATAGACGCCGCATCTGGCAGTGCCGCCGCAGTCGACGACCGCGATCAGGATCTCATCATCGGGAAGACTGGTCTTCCATCCGTCCACGGCCTCTCCGCCGCACAGATCTGCAATCTTCTGCGCTACAGGGTGGATCCCGCCGCCGGTGACGCTCAGGATCGTATGGCACTTAGTTGTGGGAGTCACGACCAGAGGTCCGCCCCATCCACCTTCTCCGGCTTTGATTCTGATAGTGTTGTACATACTGTCCCCCTTCCCTTATGCTTCTTTATTCCTGCTGGTCATGCCGATGTAGATCCGCTCTGTCAGGAGACCTCTGATCAGGATGACGATGACGCCGACGATGAAGTAGCGCAGCGCGAGACCTGTAGTGACATAGCCGGCCTCCTGCAGGCCTGCAGCGATTCCGGTATAGACGAAGAGCTCACCGGCATTGGCATGCGGGAAAAGTCCGGTTACCGGGTGGACGAAGCTGACTGCCGCGTCATAAAAGGCGGGTTTGTACTTCTCATCCACAAAACGTCCGAAGGTGTAGCACATGGGGTTTCCAAGGAAAAATACGGCCATGATCGGAAGAAGTGTATATCTGAGTATCGCAAATTTTGTGATCTTCGCCGCAAAGTTTTCCACTCTCTCCGTACCGACCAGCTTGATCACGGAGTTGACAGCGGTCATCAGGCAGACAACCGTCGGTATAATGCCGGTCACCCAGCCCATAAAGGTTTCGCCGCCGGCTGTGAACAATGACATGAAGCCCTGCGCAAGATTTGTAATCAGTTCCATTCATTCCCTCCTACTATGTAGACATTTGTTACCTGAATCGTGTTTACGTTGCATCTATGCGCGCCGGTATCCAGTCATGGCCCGGGATGACCCGATCCGGTTTCACATCCTTCCGAACATGCCGCTCGTCAGAGCGGTAGCGCGAGGAGTCAGATCACTTCTTCTTTTTTTCCATATATTTTTCCTGCTCTCTGGTGAGTTCTTTGCCCTGAAGCCTGGCTTCGAGAGCCTCCAGCGCTCTGACATATCCCTGCCAGCGCCTGCGCTCGCCCTTTGTAAATCCCTCCGCCATTTCCAGGAAGGGATAAATGCTGTTTCCGACCAGCTTCTTTCCCCGGAAGGAGTCCACCTTGTGGAACCTGGACCAGACCCCGATCCCGTCCAGCACCTCCGCGCCGGTGATGATTCCCTCGCTGTTGCAGGCGATCATGGCGATGTGTCCGTTCAGGAAGCGCCCTCTTCTCTGGCCGATCCCCACATTACCGAGTCCATGCACTCTCCGGATGGCCCGGCGGTAATCCTGGATCTGGAGAAAGCCTCCGACTGACTGGACGACCAGAAGAACAAGGATGATCAGGATCATAATCGAAATCGCGCTAATTTTCATATTTAGATCTCCCGTCTGTGCTGTATCGGTTTGTACCGGTTCTTTAGACTGACCTGGTGCTTATGATCGAACTGGATGATGGGCTGCATTGATTTGTCTCTGTGTATCTATCTGAGAACATTTTATCCAGTGCATAGAGCAAAATCAAGATATTTGTTCTGAACATATGTGTAAGTAGTCCTATTTCTCAGAGTCTTTTCCACTTTTGCTTCTCATAAGGGCATTTTCATGCGTGAATTTAGTCATTTGCATGTATGCATTGTCATAAATAGTTGGATTTCGACTGTCCATCAGGTCAGGTCAGCTGCTTTGCGAAAAGAGATCAGTCCAGCAGCCTCGCCGTCTCCTCGTCTGTAAAGAGGGTGGTGATCAGTCCAGCAGCCTTGCCGTCTCCTCGTCTGTAAAGAGGGTGGTGATCAGACCGCCCCTGAGTGCCGCTCGGATGATCTGCGCCTTTTCCCGTCCATAGGCGATCGCGATGACCTCCCTGGCGTTTTCCCTGATCCTGTGCAGGTCGCAGGCCACGACCCTCCTGTTAAAGGATACATCCGCGATCCTGCCGTCCGGCTGGAGGAAGCGGAAGGCGACATCGCCCGCAATTCCCCGGGCCCGCATCTCCTCCACCTCCTCAGCCGTCACATAGCCGCCGCCTATGATCCTGGAATGGTCCATGCCGCCGATCCCCAGGAGGGCGATATCAGCGTGCTCCCCCTGGTCGATGATCTCCCTTACCCGGCTGTTGGACAGGACGATCTCTCTCTCCTGCTCGTCGGCGCAGCAGGCCTCCGCATGAAGGAGGCTGCAGGAGGCCCCGAGCGCCCCGGCCAGATTCGCGGCATTGGTATTGCTGAGGATCGATACCTCCGAGCCCGCGCCCCCGACGACGGGAACGATGGAGACATCCGGCAGATGTACCCCGGACACATAGGTGGTCATCTCCGCGATGGACTGGCCCCAGCTCACCCCGATCCGGTCGCCCGCCTGAATGTGGGAGACCAGGTAGCTGGCCGCCGCCATGCTGACATTGCTGTGGTCGTTTTCCGCGACATTTGGGACCACGGTCACGGCCCGGATCCCGTATCTGTCCCGGATGGCCTCCTCGATCTCCGGAGACCCGGCCAGGGGGGAGCTGATCCGTATGCTGACGATGCCCGTCTCTCGGGCCCTCTTGAGGAGGCGGGAGACCCAGGGCCGGGAGACCCCCAGCCTGTCCGAGATCTCCTTCTGCGACATATCATATAAATAGTACATTTCCGCCGCCAGCATGACCTTTCTGGCATTGAGCTCTTCTGTCTGATTCCCTTTCTGATTTCCTTTTTTCTGATTCTCCATGTTCTGATTCTCTTCTTTATGATTCATCTGTTTCTGATCCCTCTGTTTCTGATTATCCATTCCCGCCCTCCTGTAACAGAATGACTTCGCTCCTTTGCGGCATGCCGCTCATCAGAGCGGCCTCGCAGTGCGGTCACAGACGCCCGGGCCGTCCCGCGGCCAGGCATCCGCATGGAAGCGCAGAGACACCGGCTCTATGGCCTGGGCCGTCGCACACGTCTCCACTTTAACATATGTCGATCCCTGTTTGAACAGGGTTGGACTGCCGCAGCCGGATTTCCTTTTTTCCTGTCTGACAGAGCCCCGGCATTTGCGGCCCTGCTCCGGGAAAACATGACAGCTTTTCCCGTCCATATTGGTCCGCAAAAAATCGATCAACAAAATTGACATTTGTTCTTGACATTTGTTCAAGTGCACGCTATGATGTCCTCATCAGACAGGTACATAATTTACTTACAGGCACAATTGTAACAAATACGACAGAGTACGCCAACACTCGGCACCGGTGCTGGATCCACCGGGAAAGAGAAAAAGTTCCTCACCAGGAGCAGAAAGGAGCCCCCATGGCAAAAGCAGAACGTCCCTTTTTGATCGTAAATCCCAAATCCTACCTCTATGGCAAGGAGAGCCTCGAGCTGGCCAAGGCCGCTGACAGGACAGCCGCCGAGACAGGACTGCAGATCTACTTCACCTGCCCCTTCGCGGATATCAGGCTGATCAGAGAAAACACCAGCCATGTGATCGTCTGCGCACAGTCTCTCGATCCCCTCACCCCCGGACGCGGCATGGGACATGTTCTCCCCGAATCTCTCAAGGAAGCCGGCGCGGACGCAGTCTTCCTCAACCATGCGGAGAATCCCAAGACCCTGGCTGACCTCAACACCTGCATCAAGCGGGCCAAAGAGCTGGATATGATCACGATCGTCTGCGCGGACAGCACCAAAGAGGCAGCCGCAGTCGCCTGCCTGGATCCCGACATCGTGCTCGCCGAGCCCACCGACCTGATCGGCACCGGCAAGACCGCCGACGACTCCTACGTGATCGAGACCGTCGAAGCCCTTCACAAGATCAATCCCGATGTCCTTGTCATGATTGCCTCCGGCGTCTCCAAGGCTGAGGACTGCTACAATGTCATCAAGCTCGGAGCCGACGGCACAGGCGCCACCTCCGGCATCCTCAACGCTCCTTCCCGCGCCGGCGCAGTGCAGGAGTGGGCCGAGGCGATCGTCAAAGCCTATAAGGAGCGCAAAGACGCGTAAATACAGTGATACAGACCCTGGAATTTCAGCCGGGTCTGCATTGTCACTCACAGCTCCGCGAAAAAGATTCTCAAAAACGCACAGGAAATCATAAAAGCAAAGGAAAAGAAAGGCAGGAAGGAAAGATGGCAATCTATAAAGAGCAGATCAATCTCAAATCCCACGGCGGAACTCCCACATTCATCAACATCACCAACGAAGTGAAGCAGGCGATCGCCAACAGCGGCATCAAGAGCGGTATCGTCACGATCATCTCCCCCCACACCACCTGCTCCGTGTTTTTTGAGGAATATGTCCACGACACGATCGAAGACGGCACGGAGTTTCTCCAGCTGGATCTGAACGCCGCTCTGACAAAGATCATGCCCGACCAGACCCAGATCCCGCCCGCAGGCGAGTACATGTATCCGGGTCCCAAGCACTACGCCGACGTAGCCTCCTGGCCGGATGCGGAAGCCTATCTGCCCGGCGGTGACAAGACGGCCCTCCTCAACTGCGACGCCCACATGAAGGCCACCCTGATCGGCAACAGCGCGACGCTGGAGGTCGAGGACGGCAAACTCGCAGTCGGCTCCACCGGCTATGTCTATTTCGTCGATTTTGACAGGACCCGCGAGCGTCCCAGAAAGTGCAGAGTCGTCGTCATGGGCGAATAAACCAAGGGCTTTCCCGGGATCATACAATCCGGATCCCGCCGCGCAGGATCCTGCCTTCAGCGCAGGCTCCTGCCGGAACCGCAATGATCCGCAGTTATCACACAGTTGCCATAACCCCCGCATAAAAGGAGAATACGCATGCTTGTCAATTCCAAAGTCTTATTCAAAAAAGCACAGGAAGGTCATTTCGCAGTCCCCGCAGCCAATTTCCTGGATATGGAAAGCATCAAGAACCATGTCCATCTGGCAGAAAAGCTTGGTCTGCCCCTGATCGTCGGCATCGCCGAGAGCCATCTGGGTGACAACATCTGCCTGGAGGATGCCGCCCTGGTCGGCAGAAAGTACGCCGCCGAAGCCAATGTCCCGATCGTCCTTCACCTGGACCACGGCGA
>DGUF01000246.1 GCA_002394525.1 Lachnospiraceae bacterium UBA4317
CCACCTTTTGACCCTTACATCATGAATATTAAAACTGCAGATATACAGACATAAAACGGAGGAGTAAAAATGGCAGAGAAAAAACCTATGATTGCAGTACCGATTGGTGATCCCGCCGGTGTAGGTCCCGAGATCGTGGCAAAGGCATGTGCCCTGGAAAAAGTCAATGATGCGGCAGATGTGATCGTCATCGGCGACCGTCAGGTCATGGAGAAAGCAATCGCTATCGTGGGCGCGGACCTCAAGGTCAATGTCGTGGAAAAACCCGCGGACGACGATTACCGCCCCGGCATCCTGAACCTGATCGACCTCGACAATATCGACCAGTCTCAGTTCTCCTACGGAGTTGTCCAGGCTATGTGCGGCAAGGCTGCCTTTGCCTACATCAAGAAGAGCATCGAGCTGGCCATGAGCGGCGAGGCGGATGCTGTCGCCACAACTCCGATCAACAAGGAAGCCCTGCACGCCGCGGAAGTTCCTTTCATCGGCCACACCGAGATCTTCGGCGCCCTGACCAATACACCTGATCCGCTGACCATGTTTGAGACAAACGGCCTGCGCGTCTTCTTCCTGACCCGCCACAAATCCCTGCGGGATATGCTCGATGACATCACAAAAGACAATATCAAGGCCTGCGTCAAGGAGAGTCTTGCAGCCCTCAGGCGCCTGGGTGTCACAGAGGGAACCATGGCTATCGCCGGCCTCAACCCCCACTGCGGCGAGCACGGCCTCTTCGGCTGGGAGGAAGTCAACGAGATCACACCCGCTGTGGAAGAGCTCAAGGCGGAAGGCTATCCCGTGACCGGCCCCATCGGCGCGGATTCCGTCTTCCATCAGGCAGCCCTGGGCCGCTACAACAGCGTCCTGTCCCTCTATCATGACCAGGGCCACATCGCGACCAAGACCCTCGACTTTGACCGCACCATCTCCATCACCAACGGCATGCCCATCCTGCGCACTTCCGTGGACCACGGTACAGCTTTCGATATCGCCGGCAAGGGCATCGTCAGCGAGATCAGCATGGCGGAGGCCATTCTGCTGGCCGCCAAGTATGCGCCTTTTTTCGTAAAGGCATGAGCCACCGGCCCTGACCGGAGATTTTGTCCGGGCCCTTCGGAATGACTCCTTTCTGCCTTTGAAAAGAAACAGGGGGATTGCAAAGTTTGTAAAGAATTTCCTGTTGACAAATCGGCGCAGCGTCCATATAATAGGCTTCGTGCGATTCTTTGAAAGAAGGAGGTGTTAATCATGTCGATCTGCCCTAAAAATAAATCTTCGAAAAGCCACAGAGACAAAAGGAGAGCGAACTGGAAAATGACCGCTCCCACTCTGGTAAAGTGCAGCAAGTGCGGCGCCCTGATGGTTCCCCACAGAGTATGCGCGAAGTGCGGCTCCTACAACAAGAAGGAGATCATCCAGGTCGAGGACTGAGCATGATTGCATCCCGGTCGGGACGGTAGATTTCTGACGGGTATATACATGCGGCCGGTTCCGGCGGGACACAGGATTTGTTATGGCAGGCCTCCCACTGTTCTACAGTGGGAGGCTTTCTTCATGCAGGACTTTCTTCGTTCAGGGCGGCCGGACCGGCGTATGCAAAGCGTACTGATTACGCGAAGTATTTCGCCGCGCGGCGTTTGGTGCGGAACTGGCGGTCGAGCCGGGCGGGGCTATACCTGCTTGCAATATAAGAAGCCTGATAGTATATTAAAATATAGAAAACATAAGCGGCCGGGCAGTGCCGCGCCGGGCTTCAGACCTTGTCCGGTTACAGTCACGCCCTCGACAGGGCGTGAACAGTAACTTGTCCGGCGTGCGCCTGAAGGACCCGGTCAGCAAAAAACGAGAGGTCGGTATTTTACAAATATGGGCAAAAAATATGTGAGAGTGGCAGTAGATGCCATGGGCGGAGACCTGGCTCCGGCGGAGCCTGTCAAGGGGGCAGTGGAGGCCCTGGAAAAGAGAAAGAGCCTTCATGTGACCCTGGTCGGCAAGGAGGAGGTCATCCGCCAGGAGCTTGCGAAATATACCTATCCCCAGGACCGCCTGGAGATCCTGGATGCGCGGGAGGTCATCGAAATGGCTGAGCCGCCCGTCAACGCGATCCGCAAAAAGAAAGACTCCTCCATCGTCAGGGGCCTGAAGCTGGTCAAGGAAGGGACCTGCGACGCCTTTGTGACAGCCGGAAGCACCGGCGCCACCCTGGCCGGAGGCCAGCTGCTGGTCGGCAGGATCCGCGGGATCGAGAGGCCGCCCCTGGCCCCCCTCATGCCCACGGCAAAGGGGCCGGTCCTGCTGGTGGACTGCGGGGCCAATATGGATGCCCGGCCGTCCCAGCTGGTCCAGTTCGCCCAGATGGGATCCGTCTATATGCGCAACATGACCGGCATTGAGAACCCCCGGGTGGCCCTGGTCAACGTCGGCGCGGAAGAGGAGAAGGGCAACGCCCTGGTCAAGGAGGTCTACCCCCTGCTCAAGGAGTGCGAGGGCATCAACTTCATCGGGAACATCGAGGCCCGGGATATCCCGGCCGGCGCAGCCGACGTCGTGGTCTGCGATGCCTTTGTCGGCAACGTCATCCTCAAGCTCTATGAGGGACTTGCCACCACCCTGATCCACAAGATCAAGGATGCTCTGATGACCTCCCTGAGGTCCAAGATCGGGGCCCTCATGATCAAGCCGGCCCTCAAGGGCATGCTGAAGGAATTCGATATCTCTTCCTACGGCGGCGCTCCCATGCTGGGCCTTCGCGGTCTGGTCGTCAAGACCCACGGCAATTCGGAGGCCGTGGAGATCCGCAACGCGATCGACCAGTGCATTCTTTTCAGGAAAAAAGATATCAACGGCCAGTTCGTGCAGGCTATGGGACTGGACACCAACAGGAAAGAAGAAAAAGCGGAATCATAAATAAATGGACTGAAAAGGGAAATCCTGTCGTTGGTTGATAAAGAAATGGGGAAAAGAACCGATTGACATTTATTCTGTACAGACAAGGAGGGGAAACGTATGGATATGGAATATAAGAAATTGTGCGCGATCATTGTCGATGTGCTCGGTGTCGATGAAAACGACATCACGCCCGATACGACCTTTGTGGACGACCTGGGTGCCGATTCTCTCGATGTGGCCCAGATCATCATGGGCATCGAGGAGGAGTTTGACGTGACTGTGGACCAGGACGTCGCGGCCAATGTGACGACGGTCGGACAGGCCCTGGAGCTGATCAAGAACGCTACCGAAGCATGACCAGAACGCTCGATAGCGTTTTGGTCATGCCCGAAGTTTGCGTTGAAGCATCGCAAACTTCGCTGATCCCATCAGAGAAATCACCTTCGTGATTTCTCTTCGGGCGTCTGCGCGCAAGGCGCTTCGACATGATGGAAGGGCTGAACAAAAATGTAATGGAGGACATGGCTGTCAAATGACAGAGCAATCACTGGAAATACTGGAACAGAAAATCGGGTACAGCTTCAGGAACCGCTACCTGCTGGAGTGTGCCCTCACCCACACCTCTTTTGCCAACGAACAGAAAATACAGACCTTCAGGGATTATGAGAGGATTGAATTTCTGGGAGACGCGGTGCTGGAAATGCTATCGAGCGAATTCCTCTACCGGACCTACCCGGACAAGAACGAAGGAGAACTGACCAAGCTGCGGGCTTCGCTGGTATGCGAGCCCGCTCTGGCTTATTGCGCCCGGGACCTGTCCCTGGGCGCATTCATACGCCTTGGACGGGGTGAAGAGGCGAGCGGAGGCAGGGAAAAGGACTCCATCATCTCGGATGTCATGGAAGCCCTGATCGGAGCCATGTACCTGGACAGCGGATCGATCGATGTCCCCAGGCGCTTCATTCTGGAGTTTATCCTCTCCGACCTGGAGGACAAGCAGCTCTTTTACGATTCCAAATCGATCCTCCAGGAGCGGGCCCAGCAGGACGGGCACGATGTCCGCTACGAGCTGCTGGAGGAGACGGGACCTGGCCATCACAAGTGCTTCAGGGTCGCGGCCATCATCAACGGAAAGTCCTGCGGCGTCGGCGAAGGAAGGTCCAAAAAGGCGGCGGAGCAGCAGGCGGCCTATGCGGCACTTGGAGGATTCAGGTTACAGTTCAGACCCACCTGAAACTCGAGGTGTTTTTCGCGACAATGCGAAGCTTTGTTTTTTTCGCGAAAAACCCGAGTCCAGTGGCGCGCGGTGCACGCGAAGCGTATTGGAATCACCGCGCGCAACGTTACATGTTCACGCCCTTCGAAGGGGCGTGAACAGTAACGGGTCCAGGATCGGACCGGCCGTCTGATCCACCGGGACTTCCGCATACTGTTTTTCCGCATCATATTTAAAGAAGAGAACGGATTTGTATTTAAAAAGTATCGAGATTCAGGGCTTTAAGTCCTTTGCCAACAAAATCAGATTTGAATTTCACAACGGCATCACGGGGATCGTAGGTCCCAACGGCAGCGGCAAGAGCAATGTCGCGGACGCGGTGAGATGGGTGCTGGGTGAGCAGAGAGTCAAGCAGCTGCGCGGGTCTTCCATGCAGGACGTCATCTTCGCGGGGACGCAGGCGCGCAGGCCGCTTGGCTTTGCTTATGTTGCCATCACCCTGGACAACACGGACCG
>DGUF01000176.1:0-2710 GCA_002394525.1 Lachnospiraceae bacterium UBA4317
CTGATCTCCATAATCCCTCCTCTCCATACTTATATGCATCTGCAGTTATCCTAAAACAGAATATCTGGAAATTCAATATAGCTATTAGACATTTCTGACGCTCCACCTGTATATTGGAATCAGAAAAAAGTACCAGGTGCGGGAACGCAGCAGCTAAGGGAACGCGGCAGGTACAGGAACGCAACAGCTAAGGGAAAGCAGCAGGTACAGAAGAGCAGCAAATGCGGGAACGCACAAGATGCGGGAAGGCAGCAGCCGCAGAAGAGCGGCAGGCGCGGGAAGCACCGGTCGGAATAGAATCACAGATTTTTTTGCCTGATCAGGAGGAGAAGACATGAAAGAAAAAATGCTGGAAGGCAAGGTCGCGATCGTCTCGGGGGCCAGCTATGGAATGGGACAGACCATGGCGGAGCTCTTCGCAAAGGAGGGCGCGAAGGTCGTCATGACCGCCCGCGGAAAGGAAAAGCTGGACCAGGCCGTCCAGTCCATCCGCGATCAGGGCTATGACGTCACCGGCGTCGTCGCGGACAACAAGAACCTCGACGATGTCAAAAAGGTCATCCAGACAGCCCTGGACGTCTACGGCGACCTGGACATCGTGATCAACAACGCCGCGATCGGAGAGCAGAAGATGATCGACGAGACCGACGACGAGTGGCTGGAGCATGTCTACCAGACCAACGTCTTCGGACCTTTCCGTTTTATCCGCGAGTCCCTCAAGGTCTTTATGCCCAAGAACGAGGGCTGCATCATCAATATCTCCTCTGTCAATGGAGACCGCCCCTTCTGCGGCGCCTCCTACACCTCCTCCAAGGGCGCTATCAATACCCTGACAAAGAACGTCGCCATGCGCCTGATCGATACCAACATCCGCATCAATGCCGTGGCGCCCGGCGCGACCGTGACCCCCGCCCACCTGGCCAACAAGGCCGGCGAGCAGCCCGGCGGGGCAAAGATGCTGGAGTACAGCAGGCACTTTGTCTACTTCCCCGGCCCGGAGTGCGACCCCATCGACCAGGCCAACGCCTGCCTCTTCCTCGCCTCCGATATGGGCAGACACGTCAAGGGCCAGGTCATCCAGGTATGCAACGGAGCCTTCCTCTGATCGCTGATCACCGGACCTCTTCGCCGGATCCTTCAGAGCTGCCGTGGATTATCCGGGTATCAGGGGCTCCTGTGTGGACCGCATTCCCTTCGACAAGCTCGAGGCCTTCTTTAAGGAGAATCTGAAGTTAGCTGAGAACACCAAAGGACAGGATTTCACGATTCCATTATAAAAACCAGCGTATAAATATCCTCTTAAAAAAGGGGCTCTTCCGCCACGGGAAGGGCTCCTTTTTTAAGACTTTCCGGGTACAATTATGATACTATGGTAAAAAGCAAAAGCAAAGAAAAAGCATCGTCAAGTCGCTTTGACGATGCGGTGGTCACTTAACAGCCTTTTGACCCTGACTTCATACAGGAAAGAGTCAGGAGGGAGAAAAGACTATGGGCATGAAGATAAACCCTGTATTGATTCTGGCGCTGATCTCTACGGTCCTGGTCCCGGCAGGCCTGACTGCCTGGTGGAAAAAGAGGACCGGCATCCGGCTGTGGTGCTTCGCGGCCGGAGCAATCTGTTTCTTCATCTTTGCGCTGGTTCTCGAGCGCATGCTTCACGCTGTCTGTATCACCGGGGATAACAGTATTTCCAGAACCATCCTGTCCTCCCCTGTCTTCTATACCCTCTATGCAGCCCTGGCAGCGGGGATTTTCGAGGAGACCGGGAGGCTGTTCGGATACAGGATCCTGCTCCGGAAAGAGCGCGCAAAGGCCTGCGCTGCCGCCTACGGGATCGGACACGGCGGGACCGAGGTCCTGCTGCTGGTGAGCGTCAATTATCTGATCCTCCTGCTGGCGCAGGCCGGCATGAACTTCGGGGCCGAGAGCGTGATGACTCAGCTCAGGTCCACGGCGGATGCCATCACACTTGCCGGCGCGGGAGTCGCGCTGATTGAACGGATCTCCGCGATGATGGTGCACATAGGCCTGTCCATGATCATGTTTGTGGCAGCCAGGCAGAAGGGAAAGCTGTGGCTTTATCCCGCTGCCGTCCTTCTCCACGCCCTGACAGATATACCTGCTGCCCTTTTCCAGTATCAGGGGAGGCAGTCCATCGCGCTGATTGTGTTTGTGGAGATCTACGCCTTCCTTTGCGGCATTTTCTGTCTTCTGATGGGAAAGAAGCTCCTCGCCGGTTATGAGGAGCCGGAGGCTGAACATCAGCAGTGAGCCAGAGGGGACGTAACATGAGCCAATCTGTTACGTCCCCTCTGACTCACCTGTTATGTCCCCTCTGACTCACGAAAAAGGCGCCCGGTTTTGCCGGGCGCCTGAAGGAATTTACAAAGATCATCTGCCGGATAAAGAATCCGGATAATATTTACTGGACATACCGGGCATCCACGTAGCCGAATTCGCCCTTGTCATAGGCGAGGAAGCACCTTCCCTCCCAGTAGCGGTTATGGATCCAGATCCTGAATATCCAGTTTCTTATTTTCTTCACTCATAGCTTTTCTTCTTTCCATTTTTTGCAAAACAGGGCTGTGTTTCAAAGCACAGAGATGGTCTTGCATGTAACAGGCAAGGCTCTTTACATCAGCTTGCGGAACATGGCCTCATAGTCGGCCAGGGTGGCCTCTCTGGGATTGCCGGGCGCGCAGGCATCCGC
>DGUF01000176.1:2767-2983 GCA_002394525.1 Lachnospiraceae bacterium UBA4317
GCCGCGGACTCGCACAGGAAGGGGAGGTCCTCCTCTTTGAGCTTTTCGAGCTTTGTCGGAATGCCGACGTCGACGGAGAGCTGGCGGACCGCGTCGATCGCGGCCTTCCTGTAGGCAGCCTGGTCCATGCCGGTCGTATCGATGTCGAAGGCCTCGGCAATCGCCTTGAATTTCTCGCCGGTATAATCCTGGTTGAATTCCATGACGATGGGCAGC
>DGUF01000176.1:3032-3300 GCA_002394525.1 Lachnospiraceae bacterium UBA4317
TGGGCAGCATCATGGCGCAGGCCACTCCGTGGGGCGTATCATAGACCGCTCCCAGGGTGTGGGCCATGGAGTGGGCGATGCCCAGGCCGACATTGGAGTAGGCCATGGCAGTCACATACTGGGCCAGAGCCATGCCCTCGCGCCCGTCGGGATCGTTCTCGACCGCCGCCCGCAGGTTTTTGGCGATCAGCTTGATGGCCTCCAGGTCCAGACAGTCGGACAGGGCCCAGGCGCCTTTGGTGGTGTAGCCCTCGATGGCGTGGGTCAG
>DGUF01000143.1:0-4443 GCA_002394525.1 Lachnospiraceae bacterium UBA4317
GCCGTCGAGCTCATGCCTGTCTTTGAATTTGACGAGACCATCAACACCCGGACCTTCAACGGCAAGCGCCTTCTGGAGTACTGGGGCTACAACACCGTCGCTTTCTTCGCGCCCAATACGGCCTACTCCGCTTCGATCGAGTACAACGAGGAGGGAAATGAGCTCAAGACCCTGATCCAGCTCCTCAAGGAGCAGAAGATCGAAGTCATCCTGGATGTCGTGTTCAACCATACGGCCGAGGGCGATAAAAACGGTCCCTTCACCTGCTTCAAGGGGATCGACAACAATGTCTACTACATGCTGACGCCCGGCGGGGATTATTTTAATTTCAGCGGCTGCGGCAATACCTTCAACTGCAACCACCCCGTTGTGGTCCGTTATATCATCGACTGCCTCCGCCACTGGGTGACCCAGTACCATGTGGACGGCTTCCGCTTTGACCTGGCCAGCATCATGGGCAGGAATCAGGACGGAGTCCCCATGGGAGACCCGCCCCTGCTGCGGGCCATCTCCGAGGATCCGGTCCTGGCAGAGACCAAGCTGATCGCCGAGCCCTGGGATGCCGGCGGCATGTACCAGGTGGGGAGCTTCCCGGCCTATCACCGCTGGAGTGAATGGAACGGCCGCTACAGGGATGCCCTGCGCGATTTCCTCAAGGGCAATTACTGGAACGCCGAGGAGACGGCCGAGAGGATCATGGGGTCCCCCGACCTCTACGACCACGGCTATAACGGCTTCCGGTCCTCGGTCAACTTCATCACCTGCCACGACGGCTTCACCCTCCACGACCTCTTCGCCTACAACCACAAGCACAACGAGGCCAATGGATGGAACAATGCCGACGGTGCCAACGACAACCGCAGCTGGAACTGCGGCGTCGAAGGGCCCACCGAAGACCCTGTCATCCAGAACCTGCGCTACAAGATGATGCGCAACGCCATCACGGTCCTCATGTGCAGCCGGGGAACCCCCATGATCCTGGCGGGGGACGAGTTCGGCAATACCCAGCACGGCAACAACAACAGCTACTGTCAGGACAATGAGGTCTCCTGGCTCAACTGGGACTATCTGCGGCTGAACAGGGACTTTTTCAGATTCTATAAGAATGTGATCGCTTTCCGCAAAAAGCATCCCGTGATCAGCCGTCCCCTGGAGCCTGCCGCCTGCGGACTTCCGGATGTGATCGCCTGCGGGGCCAATCCGGACGACCATGTGATCGGCCGCAGCAATAAGGTCCTGGGCATCCTGTTCGCGGGCCGCGAGGAGGGAGCCGTGGGCGACGACGTGGTCTATATGGCCATCAACGCCTACTGGGAGCCGGTGGAGATCCGGCTGCCGGCGCTCAGGGCCGGCCTGTCCTGGGGCATCAACATCAATACGGATGCCGACGACAACGTTTTTTATCACAAAAACTCCGTATTTCTCAAGAGTCCGCTCTTCCTCCTCAAGGAGAGGAGCGTGGCCGTATTTACGCTATTCCACCAATAAGAGGAGGGACATAGATGAGCAGTACCAGGATTCTGGTCGTGGACGATGAGCAGAGGATGCGCAAGCTCCTGCGGGATTACCTGATCCGGGAGGGCTACAGCGTGCTCGAGGCCTCCAATGGAAGAGAGGCGGTCGATCTTTTTGACCGCGAGGGGAACATCTCTCTGATCATACTCGATGTCATGATGCCGGAAATGGACGGCTGGCAGGTCTGCTCGGAGATCCGCAAGACCTCCAAAGTGCCGATTATCATGCTCACTGCCAGAAGCGATGAGCGCGACGAGCTCAGGGGCTTTGAACTGGGCGTGGACGAATACGTCACCAAGCCCTTCAGCCCGAGGACCCTGTCGGCCCGCGTCAATGCCATCCTGCGCAGGACCCTGGGGACCGCGGCCGAAAAGACGCTCGAGGCGGGCGGCATCGAGATGGACAAGGCTGCCCATATCGTAAAGATCGACGGCGAGCAGGTGGACCTGAGCTACAAGGAGTTTGAGCTCCTCCAGTACTTTATGGAGAACAACGGCATCGCCCTTTCCAGGGAGCGGATCCTCAACAGTGTCTGGAACTACGATTACTACGGGGATGCCCGCACGATCGATACCCATGTCAAAAAGCTCCGCAGTAAGCTCGGGGACAAGGCGGCCCTGATCAAGACGGTCTGGGGCATCGGTTACAAATTTGAGGCGTAATACAATTGAAAAACAGGAAAAACAACGGGGGAGATTCTCCCCCTTTTACATCTCTGCGGACCCTCTACGGGATCCTCTTTTTCCTGCTGATGACCGGCACCATCATACTGGGCTACCTGATCAACAGCATCTTTCTGGAGCGCTACTACGTTTCAGACAGAAAAAAGGCCCTGGTCAGGGTCTATGACCAGCTGCAGGCGGCGGCTGCGGAGGACAGGCTGGGCTCGGAGGAATTTGACCAGACCCTGCAGAAATCCCTGCGCCGCAGCAATGTCAGCCTCCTGATCCTGGACTCCAACACCAACACGGACAAGGTCTGGTCGGCAGATGAGTCGGTCATGCAGGAGAGGCTCTACGCCAATCTCTTCGGGATGACGCCGATCATGCCCCGCGGAGAAAAAAAGGCGGACCGGGAGGATGGATCCCAGCCCCCTCCCTCCGGGGAAGAGGACGGGCCCGTGGCCGCGGAAGAGGAAGACGATTATTATTCTGAATATGTCATCACCCAGATCCTGGAGGAGGAAAAGCCCTATACGATCAATGTCGTCCTCAACAGGTATATGGGGACCAGAAGTATGGAAATGTGGGGACCGCTCGGTGAGAGCCGGTTCTTTTTACTGCGCTCGCCGCTGGAGGATATAAGGTCCAGCGCTGCCGCAGCCAACCGCTTTTACGGCTATATAGGCTTCATTCTGGCGGTCGCCGGAACCATCCTGGCCTGGTGGCTGTCCAGGAGGATCACAGAGCCCGTCCGCCAGCTGACGGACATTTCCGTGCGGATGAAGCATCTGGACTTCAGCGCCAAATATGAGGGCCAGTCCCGGACCGAGATTGATATTCTGGGAAAAAATATGAATGAGATGTCCCAGAAACTGGAGGAGACCATCTCCGCCCTCAGGACCGCCAACAACGAGCTGCAGAGAGACCTGGACCGCAGAAACCGCCAGGAGGAGATGCGGCAGGAGTTTCTGGCCAATGTCACGCATGAGCTCAAGACCCCGATCGCCCTGGTGCAGGGCTATGCGGAGGGCCTGCAGGACGGCATAGCGGATGATCCCGAATCCCGCGACTTCTACCTGTCGACCATCGTCGAGGAGTCGAAAAAGATGGATACGATCGTCCAGAAGGTGCTCATGCTCAACCAGCTGGAATTCGGGGACAGCAGTGTGAACATGGAGCGCTTCGACATCGTCGGCATGATCCGCAATTACCTGGAGAGCGCCTCCCTGCTGGCCAGGCAGGACAATATCACCCTGCAGTTTGACGAAAAAGGCCCCGTCTATGTATGGGGAGACCCCTTCCTGATCCAGGAGGTCTTTGCGAATTACTACAGCAATGCCCTCCATCATGTCTGCCCGCCCGAAAAGAAGGACCCGGCGCAGAAGGCAGGACCGGAGGAAGGACAGGGGACCGGCCAGGCTGCCGGCCCGGACGAAAAGGTCATCGATATACGGTGCGACAGCCGTGATAACTGTGTGCGGGTGACTGTATTTAACACGGGCAATCCCATTCCCGAGAGCGCCCTGCCCCATATCTGGGAGAAATTCTACAAGGTGGACAAGGCCAGGACACGGGCCTATGGAGGCTCGGGCGTCGGCCTGTCCATAGTCAAGGCCATCATGGACCTGCACCACAGAAACTACGGAGCGGAAAACTATGACAACGGAGTCGCGTTCTGGTTTGAACTGGACCGAAGCGGAGGAGATAAATAAATGACGGCGATCATTGATTATGATGCGGGAAATATCAAAAGTGTGGAAAATGCGGTCCGCTTTCTCGGCCACGAGGTCGAAGTGACGGCGGATCCCGGGCGGATCCTGCAGGCTGACCATATCATCCTCCCGGGAGTCGGGGCCTTCGGAGACGCCATGAAAAGACTTCGGGAGCGGGGCCTGGAGGAGACCATCCGCAGGGCCGCAGAGAGCGGCATCCCCTTCCTGGGGATCTGCCTGGGCCTGCAGCTCCTCTTTGAGGAGAGCGAGGAGAGCCCCGGCGTGCGGGGACTGGGCCTTCTGCCCGGCAGGATCCGCCGGATCCCGGACGGCGAGGGCAGGAAGGTCCCCCAGATCGGATGGAATGACCTGACCTTTCCCAGACAGAGCCGCCTCTTCGCCGGGCTGGACCAGGGCGTCTATGTCTATTTCGTCCACTCCTATTACCTGGAGGCCGGCGACCCGGCCGATGTCACAGCCAGGACCAACTACGGCGTTCAGATCGACGCCGCCGTGGAGCACGGCAGCGTCTTCGCCTGCCAGTTCCATCCGGA
>DGUF01000143.1:4492-4629 GCA_002394525.1 Lachnospiraceae bacterium UBA4317
CCAGTTCCATCCGGAAAAGAGCGAGAGGGTCGGGATGAAGATCCTTGAAAACTTTCTGGCCCTGTGAAAAACGCCGCACCCTAAAGGAGAAAGAGCAATATGCTGACAAAGAGGATCATCCCCTGCCTGGATGTCAA
>DGUF01000057.1 GCA_002394525.1 Lachnospiraceae bacterium UBA4317
AAGATTTTCTATGATCTCAGTGCTGCGCTTACCGTTTCGCCGGATATCTCTGATTACATGGAACGTAGGATCTTTTGATTTCCCCTTCATGATACGCATGATTCGACCCTCCGGAATAAAATAATATATGTGATTATTATACCACAATATACGCATATACGCAATAGACAAAATAGAAAATTGTGCAAAAAAATAAGCCAGGACTGGCTTTCAGCGTTTTGGGGTGTCAAACTTCCGAGCCCCGCTCCGCCGCCGGCGGAGCGGGGCAGTTGTGGTTCATGCCCGCGCGGGGGCGGGGCCGCAGCCTCCCGGCCTTGCCAAAAACCAAAAAACGATTTGCGGCGGCAGCTGTTTTTGTGGCAGAGGCTTGAAAAGAAAGTTATAATGAATAAAATGGTGAGAAAGTCAGCTGTCAGCGGGGCTTCCCCGCATGGCCTGATCACAGACAGAAATGTAAAAACGGACAGGAGACCAGAGACTGCTTATGGCAAATCAGAATAAAGACCAGAATAATGGAAATACACATGTGACCGAATACTGTGTCATGTGCAGGAGACCGGACACCTCGGCGGGAAAGATGATCCACCTGCCGGGGAATCTTTGCGTTTGCCCCGACTGCATGCAGAAGATGATGGACTTTGCCGGAAAGCTGGACCTGTCCAATCTCCAGGGCAGTCCCCTGATGAACCAGGACCTGATGAATCTCTTCCGCGGACAGGTCCCCTTCCCGGGGCAGACCGGGAATGAGCGCGGCGCCGCCGGCCGAAACAGCGGGACCGGAAAAGCGGGCGGAGGAGACCTGACTCCGGAGGAGAGCGTGGAAGGCGGCTCCGGGGACACCGCGGCGGCCTCCGCGGCCGGACAGGAGGCTGAGGACCGGACGGACGCGGAAGTGGATGCGGCCGGCGCAGACGAGAACCCGGTCGAGATCGAGATCCGGGTCCCTGTGCGCGGGAGGGCCGATGCCGCCGCGCAGGAGGAGACGGACGAGGAGGAAGACGGGGAGACAGAAGACCGGCAGGGCGGCCGGCGCGGCCCCTCGATCAGCTTCCTGAACCTGGGAGACCTCTTCGGCAACGGAGGGGGCTTCGGCCAGGGCGGCCCCAAAGTCAAAAAGAAAAAGAAAAACGCCCGCAAGCCCGTTTTTTCCATCGACAACATCCCCGCTCCCCACAAGATCAAGGAGGAGCTCGACAAATATGTCATCGGCCAGGACCGGGCCAAGAAATTCATTTCCGTGGCGGCCTACAACCACTACAAGCGGGTCAGGACCGGGACCATGGACGAGATCGAGATCGAGAAATCCAACATCCTCCTGATCGGGCCGACCGGCTGCGGCAAGACCTACCTGGTCCGGACCCTGGCGGAGCTTCTCGATGTCCCGCTCGCCATCTCCGACGCCACCTCCCTCACAGAGGCCGGATATATAGGCGACGATATTGAGAGCGTCATCTCCAAGCTCCTGGCCGCGGCTGATAACGATGTGGAAAAGGCGGAGAAGGGGATCGTCTTCATCGACGAGATCGACAAGATCGCCAAAAAGCGCAACACCAGCTCCCGGGATGTCAGCGGCGAATCCGTCCAGCAGGGACTTTTAAAGCTTCTGGAGGGGGCGGAGGTCGAAGTCCCCGTCGGCGCCAGCAGCAAAAACGCCATGGTCCCCCTGGCCACCGTCAATACCCGCAATATCCTCTTTATCTGCGGCGGCGCCTTCCCCAACATGGAAAATATTGTCCGCGAACGTCTCAAAAAGCAGACCTCCATGGGCTTCGGGGCCGTCCTCAAGGACGCCTTTGACGAGGATAAAAATATCCTGGACAAGGTCACCAACGAGGACCTGCGCCGCTTTGGCATGATCCCCGAATTTATCGGCAGGCTCCCCATTCTCTGCACCCTGCAGGGCCTGGACATGGACATGCTTGTCCGGATCCTGCGCGAGCCCCGCAATGCCATCATCAAGCAGTACCAGAAGCTCCTTGCCCTGGATGAAGTGGACCTGGAGTTTGAGGACGACGCCCTGGAGGCCATTGCCCAGAAGGCCCTCGAGCGCGACACGGGCGCCCGCGCCCTGCGGTCGGTCATCGAGGAATTCATGATGGACATCATGTACGAGATCCCCAAGGATGACAACATCGGGACCGTCACCATCACCCGCGCCTTCGTGGAAGGCAAGGGTGGCCCCGTCATCGGGATCCGGACAGACACACCGTCCCGGCAGATCCCCCTGCTGGAGCCCGCCGCTGCCGCGGACTGACGCGGGAAAACCGGCGGACTTCCCCGGGATCTGTACAGGCAGCCCATGGGACCGGATAGACGAAAGCCCCGGCATTTAACTGATACATTGATGTAACTTATACCGGACGGAGCCACGAAGGAGCACATTCTATGAAAAAGAACCATCAAGAACACAGGTCTGCTCCCGGAACAGGCCGCAGAATGCTGATCTCCGCGCTGGGAGCGCTGACAGCCTTTCTGATCTTTGCGACAGGCCTCGGCGCTGTCTGCGCGCAGGCGGGCACGGCCAAAACCGCGACCAGGGTCATCAAGGCGGAGAGCGAGGAGGACTTTGCCGGAGAGACGGCAAAGCTGGTAAAACAGTACCGCAGCATGACGACCGTGACCAACGGGGAGACCACGCCCTATTCCTCCGGCCGTCTGATCGTGCGCTCAAAGAGCGGCAGTAAGGTCAATCTCAGCTCCTACGGGGCAAAGACGGTCATAGAGAGCGGATTCGGCGTCAGCATCGTGCAGTTCGCCTCCGGAAGCGCCGCGAAAAAGGCGGCCTCCTCCATAAAAGCCCTGCCCGCGGTCTCCTATGTGGAGGCGGATGACACCGCCATCAATGTCGGAGATACAAAGATCAGCCAGATCAGCTTTGAGGGCAATCCCGGAGACGACGAGTCCGGAGAGGCCGGGACCGGGGCGACGGGGACCGACGGATTTTCCTTTATGGAGACACCACCGGACTTCGGTGATACCGGATCCACGGCGACCGGCTATGAGAGGGACACAAAGGGCAGGGATACGACCTACGACACCTCCATCAAAGCCGGTGTCTCCGCGGCCTCTGCCAAGGCCATGTCCTGGGGAGCCTCCTACATGCAGGCCGACAGGTATGCCGCCTATATCAAGACCTATATCAACAGGTCCATCAAGGTCGCCGTCATCGACAGCGGCGTCACCCCCCATGAAAGGCTCAACGGCCGCCTGGCCACCGGGATGGACTTTATCGACAACGACAGGAACGCCGCGGACAGAAACGGCCACGGCACCCATGTCGCGGGCACGATCGTCGACTGCACGCCCGGGATCAAGGTCTATATCCTGCCCGTCCGGACCATGGACGCCTCGGGCATGGGCAACCCCTCCGTGGTCGGCAACGGCATCCGCTATGCCGTCAACGCCGGGGCCAAGGTCATCAACCTCAGCCTGGGCGGCGATTCCCACTACAAATACCTGGAGGAATGCATCACCTACGCCCACAACAAGGGCGTCACGGTCGTAGTGGCGGCCGGCAATGAGAACGAGAATACCAGGTACATCTGCCCGGCCCACATGTCGACCCCCATTGTCGTCTCGGCCATCGATGAGTCCGGCAAGAGGGCCTATTTTTCCAACTACGGCTCCTCCGTCGACGTGGCGGCCCCCGGAGTCGATGTCATCAGCTGCTGGATGGGCGGCGGCTATGCCATAGCCAGCGGAACCTCCATGGCGGCCCCCCACATCTCGGCCGTGGCGGCCATGTACCGCCTGGCCCACCCGTCTCTGACTGCCGCGGCCGTCCAAAAGAAGGTCAGGACCTTTATCAAGGATCTGGGAACCAAGGGGACCGACCAGTATTACGGCAGAGGCGTTCCCCGGATGCTGGCTGAGATCACGCCCAGAAAGGTCGCCCTGAGCAGGACCACGGCCTCTGTTGAGATCAACAAAAAGATCACCCTCAAGGCCACGCTGACCCCTTCCTATGCCGGACAGAAAAAGCTCACCTGGTCCTCCAGCAACAGCAAGGTCGTTTCCGTCTCCGGCGGTAAGCTGACCGCCAAAAAGAAGGGGACCGCGACCATCACCGTCAAGACCTGCAACGGCAGGAAGGCCACCTGCAAGGTGACTGTGACCGGGATCAAGCCCACCTCCGTGTCCCTCAGCGCCACATCAAAGACCCTCAGGGTCGGCCAGACAACCAGGCTGACCGCCACAGTCCTGCCCAAAAACGCGGAGTCCAAAAAGGTCTCCTGGAAGACCAGCGCCCCTGCTGTTGCCACCGTTTACGGCGGCACGATCACCGCGAAAAAGGCCGGCACCGCCACGATCACTGCCATAACGGCCAACGGCAAAAAGAGGACCTGCAAGGTGACCGTGAAGGCCGCGGCTGTCTCGACGTCCGCAAAGCCGGGGACCGTCAAGGTGATCAGCCAGCCTGAAAAGACTTCTTCAGCCTCTTCCGCAGCAGCCGCCGCTTCACAGAAAGCTTCCGCGGCCCTGCCGGAGACCCCGGCGGTATCGCCGGAAGGCTTCGAGGAGCCCCTCAAGGCCGCCGCGACAGAGCCGGAAACAGCAGCAGAGGCAGCGGACGCAGCAGCGTCTGAAGCCTCAGCAGAGCCCGGGGCTTCCGCAGAGGACAACGCGGCGGACACCCCCGCGGAGGAGGAGCCCGCAGCGGAATCCCAAACAGGCGGGACCGTCTTTTTGACGGAGGAGGCTGAAGCGGGACCCGATGCCGGAGAGACCATATTCCCGGCGGAGGAGGCTGAGGCGGGAGCCGCCGCAGCGGATCCCGGCCCGGACGAGACCGCTTATTCAACCGGCGAATCAGCAGAAACCCCCGCAGAAGACTTTTACGCCCGGGAGGCGGAGACACCTCCTTCGGATCAGGAAACTTTCTTTATCGAACCGGAAACAGACGAAGGAAATAATCAGGCGGAACCGGCCCTCCTGGAAACCCCGCAGGAATTTCCCGGGGACCAGACCGGCCAGGAGGCCGGGTGGGACCTTCCCGCCGGGGAGCTCCTTCCCGACGACCAGGCAGATCCTGCCTTCCAGGACCCGAACAGCCTGACTCCGGGCGGACTCTTCCCGGCAGAGACGGATGCCGCGGACCCTGCGGGGCCCCTCTTTTCCGACCAGGACCAGACGCAGCAGCCGGAGCCCCTCCTTCCAGGACAGAACCAGACACAATCCCCGGATAATCTCTTCCAGGAACAAATTCAGACCGATTCTTCAGACACTCTCTTCCAGGAACAAATCCAGACTGATCCTTAAAACAGTTCTCTCCAGGAACAAATCCTGCCCAACCTTTCGGAAATACTCTTTCAGTAACAGATCCAGACATTCCCGTCAGGCAATCAATTCCCCGCAGGACCAGGCCGAAGCCGGCCGGACCATAAATGGAGCGGCGGAGACCGGCGGAAATGATAGCATTTTGTGACTGACTGAACGGTTTACAGAATAAATAAAGAGGCGCAGTCTTCTGGTTGAAGGAGACTGCGCCTCTGTCTGCGAAATCAAAAAAGTACACGTACCGCGGGGTGATATGCTGCCAGGGAACGTATACTTTTATATTTTCACCTGGCCCATTAATAATCCGGGAAAAATGCTCAGGCCTGCGGCGACATCAGGTCCTTGTAAAAGGCCGCGGAACAGGCGAACTGACAGCAGCTTGCAAAGACATTGGCGATCCCCAGGGAAAAGATCCCCAGCAGATGCATGGGCATGAGGCGCAGGTAGAGCAGGAAGAGCCGGAGCCGGTTGCCCCGCATCAGATTGCGGGAGGCCTGGAGGATCCTTGCGGCATCCTGATCGGGAAAATCCAGCAGCAGATAGTTGGTCATGGCATAGGTCATGGTCCAGCAGAGGTAGGCCGCGGAGGAGATCACGCAGACCACGGGCACAAGGGGGATGAACTGAGGCGCGTGCTCCCAGGGGGAAAAAAACAGCAGGAGCTGGATCGGTAAGAGACAGACCATCTCCCCCAGGGTCACAAAGAGGCGGACCCGGACAGACCGGTCGATGTCACCCGAAAAGGCGATAAAAAGATTTCTGACCGCGGCCGGCTGGCCATACTGAAGATTCAGAAATATTGACGAGAGCCCGATCCCGAAAAGGCTGGCGAAGGTCGATGTCACGAAACCGGCCGCCAGTCCAAAGACCAGGGTCAGGAGCCAGTTGGAAAGATCGACCGCCGCCCCCAGCTGATTCACAAAGATCGAAATGATCATATACAGGACAAAGCTCCACGAGACGAACGTCATACGTCCCAGAAGAGCCTGTCTTGCATCGGCAAAGAGCAGGGCGTTTGACCTGTGCTTTTTCATAAAAAACCTCATTTAATTGATAAAGGGCTGTTGCGGCAGCTGCTGCAGGAGTTCATCGAGCGTCATCCCGTACTGCTGATACAGAAGATCGTTGATCTGCTGCCGGCCCGAAGGGTCGGTCAGGAGCAGACGCAGAGACTGATAGGAGAAGACCAGGTAGCCGATATTGAGCACGATCGCCACGGCCCCGAGCAGAAACGCGTTCCGGCCACGCCTCGAGAACTTCAGACTGCCGCCCTTAGACAGGATGGCATAGACCATGGCCAGCGAGCCCAGCATAAAAGGCCCCAGAACCGGGAACACAAATGTTGAGACGATGGAAAAGAGCCCCAGGATAAAGGCCGTTTTTTCCAGCCGCTGCGTATAAAAGGCTTCGTATTCCTTCGGATTCATAGGGACCTCCTGAAAAACGCTGAAACATTAACCTTTACTATAAAATACAATTTTCATTTGCGCAATGAAAAACATCGCTTGACAGATAGATACAGCTGCTCTATTATACATGTACCTGTCAACATTAAATATAAGTAATACTTTTCTCTTATTCAGAGTGGTGGAGGTACATAGGACCTGCGAAGCCACGGCAACCCCTCGGGCCGGACCCGGGGAAGGTGCCTGCCTGAGCGGCCGCCCCTGTTCTTACAGGGAGGGCCGAACAATAAGGGGGATGGTACATTTCATCCCACATGTCAGCATGTGGGTTTTTTAGTGTAAAAAGGAGCCCGGGAGTGCGGTCTAAGCCGCACGGAGCGATCCGGGGAGCTTTTACAAGCTGGAAAAACACCAAAAGCTCCGTTCAAGAGAACTAAACGAAAAAAGAAAGGTGACTATGGACAAATTTATTTTCACATCAGAATCTGTCACAGAAGGACATCCCGACAAGGTCTGTGACGCCATCTCGGATGCCATCCTCGACGCCTGCATGGCACAGGACCCCATGAGCAGGGTCGCTTGCGAGACCATGGCCTCCACCGGCTTTGTGATCATCTGCGGCGAGATCACGACCAATGCAGTCATCAATTACCAGCAGATCGTCCGCGACACAGTGCGCGAGATCGGCTACGTCCACTCCGAGATCGGCTTTGACGCCGACACCTGCGCCGTCATGGTGGCCCTGGACAGACAGTCCCCCGACATCGCCATGGGCGTCAACAGCGCCCTGGAAAAAAGAGGCGGAGAAGAGGCGGAGCT
>DGUF01000202.1 GCA_002394525.1 Lachnospiraceae bacterium UBA4317
TTTTTTTCAGGCATTTCCGGTGGACATCCGCTGGTCTTCTTCCAGCTCCCGCATCATGGAGGTGTAGGAGACAAAGAGGAAGAGTCCCGCCGTGATCCAGGCGGCTCCGTCGCAGCCGGCGGCCAGGTAGTAGCTGTGCAGCCGCATGGCAATCAGGGCGCAGAAGACGCGCGCGGCCATCTCCACGACGCCGCCCATGAGGGGCAGGAAGGACCTGCTGCAGCCCTGCATGGCATTGCGGTAGATGAAGATCATGCTGAGGGGGATGAAAAAGACGGCTGTTTCCACTGTGTAGATCCTGGCCCAGGGCATGAGGGCTTCCATTTCCGCAGCTGAGGAAAAGAAGAGCCGCATGAAGACCGGGAGAAAGATGATGACGGCCGCCCCCGAGACGATGGAGTAGACCGCTTCGACCCGGACGGCGGTCCGGACGCCCTCCCGGATCCTGGGCAGGTCTTTTTTGCCGAAGTTCTGTCCGCAGAAGGAGGCCATGGTCTGGCCCATGGCGACCATGCCCTGAGTCAGGACGTTCTGCAGGCGCCAGGCGGCGATAAAGCCGGCGACGGCCATGGAGCCGAAGAGGTTGACCGCGGACTGCATGACGACGGTGCCGACCGCCGTGACAGAGAACTGGAGAGCCATGGGAACGCCCATGCGGAGCTGGTGCGCGGCGGCCTCCCTGTGAAAGCGCCAGTGATTGCGGCCCGGGAGCAGGACCGGCACGAAGAGCAGGATGTAGACGAGGCAGAGAAGGGAGGAGACTGCCTGGGACAGGACCGTCGCCAGGGCGGCTCCGTCAACCCCCATCCCGAAGCGGATGATGAAAAAGGCATCCAGAAAAATGTTGAGTCCCGAGGAGAGGACCAGGAAAAAGAGGGGAGCCCGACTGTTGCCCACAGACCTCAGAAAAGAGGAGAGCAGGTTGTAGAACATGGAGGCGGCAAGCCCCCTGCAGATGATCATCATGTATTTCTGCGCGTCCGCGAGGATATCCGCGGGCGTGTTCATGGCGGCCAGGAGCCGGGGAACCAGCGCCAGGCCGGCAAGGGTCAGAAGGGCGGAAAAGATCACGGTGAGCATGATGCCGCTGGCGACACTGATCCGGACTCCGTCCCGGTCGCCGGCGCCGAAGCGCTGGGCGGTCAGAACGGCGAAGCCGGCGGCCAGCCCCATGGCAAATCCGAGTAGCAAAAAAGAGACCGTGCTTGTCGCCCCGACAGCGGCAAGTGCCGCGGCGCCAAGATAACGGCCCACAATGATGGTGTCCGCCATATTATAGAACTGCTGAAAAACATTTCCGATAAAAAGGGAAAAGGTAAAACGCAGGATGACGGGCAGGATGTTTCCCTGGGTCATATCCTGATGCATGGCATCTCCCTGTTATTCATCCCATCCGTCAGTCAGACGGATCGTGACGGCGATGTTTCTGACAAATTCTCCTTCCCTGAGATCAAGATCGTCCGGATGTGTGACGGAGGGGAGCTCAAAGGAGTCCTCGAGCTCGACCTGGATCCAGGTCCTGGCCTCCTCGATGGCGCTGTTGAGAGCCTCGTCGAGCGTATCGCCCTCGGCGAAGCACTGGTCCAGGTCCGGGAAGTAGCCGCGGTAGCCGCCGTCGTCTTTTTTACAAAATACTGCAGGGTAGATGAATTGCATGGTGGTGTCCTCTCCTGAAAAAAATATATATCCGCCGGAAGTGCTTTCATTGGCTCGCGAAAATGCCTCTGGCATTTTTGCTCGCTAATTTACCGGCTCCTTAAGGAGCCGATAAATTACATTATACTTTTTAAACTCAATAACGCAAGCAGTGTTCTTTTGGGATTTGATGGGGTATAATAGTTACAGTTCAGGCCTGCCTGAAACGCGAGGTGTTTTGCGCACGTTCTTTGCGCAAAACCCGAGTTTAACGGCGTTCAGCGGCGCGTAAGCGCATTGGAATCGCTGAACGCGACGTTACATGTACACGCCCTTCGAGGGGCGTGTACAGTAACGTATAATAGATTGGTAGGTGTCCGCCCGGGCGGGCGCAGAAACAGTGGAAATTCAGCCGCGGGCCCGGTGGCCCGGCGGTTCAGAGGCAGGAAGAAAATATGGATTTTAAGGATATAAACGGGATCGGAAGCGAGATCATGGATGCGGTCAATGACGCTGTCAACCGCGGGGATTTTTCCGGCCTGAATGATACGCTCCGCAATGTGACGGGAGCTGCGGCCGGGACGGCGGCGAATGCTGCGCAGAGTTTCTCGGAGCGTATGCAGGAGGCATTCGGGACCCCCGGCGCGGGGAGCGCGCGGGAGGGAGGCCGGACCTACGGGCATGCGGGCCGGTCCTCCGTGAATCAGACAGAGGAATATATGAAGCGGGCCCGGGGCGCGTCCCATCACACGACCTACAGCAGCCGGATCTCTCCCTTTCTGCAGAGGAAGGTGAGCAAGAGCAGCGGGCTGGGCAGTATCGTCGGCGGCATTGTGAGCTTTGTGTTCGCGGGGCTGGCCCTGCTGGATACATTCATGACAGGTATGCTGGGGCTGCTCATGCCCCATTCAGGGGGCTTTTTCAATGCCGGGAGCATTTTTGCCCTGGTCATATGCGCCGGACTTGCGATCCTGGGCGGCATCCTGGTCAAAAAGGGGCAGGAGCGGAAAAAGCTGGTCAGGGAGTACTATGAATACGGAAAGATCGCGGGGACCGGCGAGTATGTGGAAATCGGAAAGCTGGCGCGCGCCATGGGCGAGAGCCGGGAGACGGTCCTCAACAATCTCGAGAAGATGATGAGCGAGGATATGCTGCCGGCCGCCTGGTTTGACCGCCAGAAGACGACCCTGATCCTGTCGGAGGACCTCTACAATGAGTACCTGCGCCTGGAGAGGGAGCGGGCGGCAAGTGAGGCCGAAAAGGCGAAGACCCGCATGCAGGAAATGGGGGCCGGACAGGACATGGAAGCTGCCGCCGCGCAGGACCGGAGCGTGTCCGATGACCTTAAGCTCACACCGGAGGACCAGAAGCTCCCTGCGGATGCCCGCAAGATCGTCGAGGAGGGCCTTCTCTATATAGGCAGGATCCGGCGCTTCAACACCGAGATCGAGGACGAGGAGATCTCCGCCCAGCTCGCTCACCTGGAGATCACCATGAAACGCATCATCGACCAGGTCCGCAAGGATCCGTCCAGCGCGTCCGGGCTCAGGAGGCTGATGGTCTACTATCTGCCCACGACCATGAAGCTCCTGGAGGCCTACGGGGAGCTGGACCGCCAGCCGGTCCAGGGAGAAAACATCACCTCCACCAGGGAGCAGATCAGGGAGGCCCTGGGGACCATCAACGAGGCCTTCGAGAACCTGCTTGACAGCATGTTCCAGGATATGGCCTGGGATATTTCCTCGGATATCTCCGTCATGAAGACCATGATGGCCCAGGACGGCCTGACGGGGAACGGGATCCGGGACCGCGGGCAGCAGGCCGGACAGGCGCAGACCGCGGCGGACAATCAGCAGACCGTTCCCGCGGGCCAGGAATCCAGCCCTGCCGGGCAGGAATATACGGACGGTTATACGGAAGGCTATACGGAAGGATACGCCGAGGGCGGGGCCGCCCAGGCGGCGACAGCCCCCGGGACCGCCGGACAAGAGGACAGCGAGGGAATCAAACTGACCTTCGGAGAATAAAAGGTCACAGAAGGTCAGGATAAAGGAAGGATACCGGATACAATAGAGGTCCATGAGACCTGTAAACAGATATGAAAAGGGAGGATACAATGGCAGAAGAGTTCAAAACAGATGCAGCTGAAACAATGAATACAGGCGCCGCAGCGGCAGATCCGCTGGCAGACCTGCAGGCCTCCGCGCCCTCCCTTTCCTTTGGGGAGCCCGAGGCAGCCGCGGCTGTCCAGGAGGCACCCGCCCCTGTCCAGGAGGCCGCGCCGGCCCAGGAGCCCGAGGAGGCTGTGCTCAGCCCCGAAGAGATGAAAATGGTGGACGCTTTTGTCCAGCAGATCGATATCACCAACACCCAGGCAGTCATGACCTATGGTGTGGGCACCCAGAAAAAGATGGCGGATTTCTCGGAGAAGACTCTGGACAGCGTCAGGACCAAGGACCTGGGAGAGGTCGGGGGAATGATCACCTCCCTCGTGACCGAGCTCAAGAATTTCGATGTGGAGGAGGAAGAGAAGGGAATCTTCGGATTCTTTAAAAAGGGCGCCAACCGCATGCAGGAGATGAAGACCAAATACAGCAAGGTCGAGACCAATGTGGAGGCCATTGCCAAGGAGCTCGAGAAGCACCAGATCACGCTCATGAAGGACATCGACCTGCTGGACCGCATGTATGAGCTCAACCTAAACTATTACAAGGAACTCACCATGTATATCCTGGCAGGCAAAAAGAAGCTCAAGGAGGCCAGGGAAAAGGATCTGGCAGCCCTCCAGGCCAAGGCGGCCCAGTCCGGCCTGCCCGAGGACGCCCAGGCGGCGAAGGACTACGCCGAGATGTGCGACCGCTTTGAAAAGAAGCTCCACGACCTCCAGCTCACCAGGACTGTCGCCATGCAGACCGGCCCCCAGATCAGGATGATCCAGTCGTCTGATTCCGTCATGGCGGAAAAGATCCAGTCCACGATCGTCAACACCATCCCCCTCTGGAAGAGCCAGATGGTCATAGCGATCGGCGTTGAGCACGCCAACAAGGCGGCCAAGGCCCAGAGAGAGGTCACCAACATGACCAATGAGCTCCTGCGCAAAAACGCGGAGGCGCTCAAGACGGCGACCATCGAGTCCGCCAAGGAATCGGAGAGAGGGATCGTCGACATCGAGACCCTCAAGCACACCAACGAGATGCTGATCTCCACCATGGATGAAGTGCTGGCCATCCAGGCTGACGGCAAGCAGAAGCGGCAGGAGGCCGAGGCAGAACTGGCCGGCATCGAGAGCCAGCTCCGCGAGAAGCTCCTCCAGGCATCGAAGATGTGACATCCGGAATCCGGAAAGAAATTTCAGACAAGGAAGTTCAGACAAGGAAGACTCAGACAAGGGAAGCTCAGACAGAGAAAGTTCGGGCAGGGAAGGCCCGGACAGGGACAGAAATCTCCTGATTTGTGCAAAAGAGGCTGCAGAGTCCGGAAAGCAGGGTCGTAAGCCACAGAATAACCCTGGCGGTCAACGCGAAACTATAAGGAAAAGTTTGACCGGTGCAGTCAAAGGAAAAGCGCCGGCCCCTGTCCCGCCACAGGCTTTTTGGACTGACTATATATAAGGAAGAAACTCCTCCTTTTTTTTGAGGCCTGGACGGAAAAATGCCGGAAAACATGTGAAAATGCAGGAAAAAATTTATGTCTAATCTGTGAAAAAAGCTATGGCAATCAGAGAATTTTCGTAGTATGATATTTAGCACAAACGGATTTGACTGAAAATCAGCAACTAATTCGGGTCTTCTGGATACTGTTTCCGGTAAATTGTTTGCAGAGGGCTTCTAAAGCACAAGGAGGTAATCACATGAAGAAAAGACTCGCGATGCTGTTCGTCGTGATCATGGTTCTGACATGCATGCCCGTCATGGCGGCGGATGCTCCTGCGGGAACCGGAGTCAAGGCGTCAGCGATGACAACTCAGGCTGTCAAGAGCGGCTGGGTGAAATCCGGTAAGTACTGGATGTACTTTGTGAACGGAAAATACTACAAGAACGGTATCTACAAAATCGGCGGCAAGCTGTTCGGCTTCAATGCCAACGGCAAGCTCTGCTGCAAGTGGTTTACGATCGGCGGCTCCAAATACTATGCCAGCGTCAAGCAGGGTGCCCCCGGCATCTGCGTCGGCCAGGTTCTGACCGGCTACCGCAAGATCGGCAACGACTTCTTCTACCTTGATCCCGCCAAGAAGGGCCGTGTGACCAAGGGCTTTGTCAGGATCGGCAAGAAGCTCTACTACTTCGGCATGGCTGACGGCAAGCAGCGCCGCACCAAGGGCTGGTTCCAGTGGGGCTCCGCCATGTACTATGTCAAGGCTGACGGCACGATCGCGACCAACACCACCATCGACGGCATCAAGGTCGGCCCGGACGGCGCAGCCAAGGACCGCTACGGCATGGACCGCAAGGCTCAGGGCTATGACAGCAACACCCGCTATCTGATCCTTGTCGACAAGACCCACCACGTCGTCAACTTCTACCAGGGCTCCAAGGGCCACTGGACCGGCATCAAGAAGAACATCCCCTGCACCATCGGCAAGAAGTCCACACCTACCAAGTCCGGCAGCTTCAAGCTTTCCATCAGAAGTGAGCGCGCTTACGGCTACAAGGATTTCTCCGGCGCGACCGCTTTCTACGCGACCAGGATCAACGCAGGCAACTTCTTCCACTCCGTCCTCTACAAGCTCGGCTGCAGGAACCCCTACACCAGCTCCCCCAAGGATGCGAGAATGGGCAAGAACATCTCCAACAGCTGCATCCGCCTGCCTCTGGCAGATGCCAAGTACATCTATGAGAAATTCCCTCGTTACACCAGGACAGTCGTGTACTGATTTCTCTGAGGACCGATTCTAATTGATCCCGGAGGTCAGGCATACTGGCGGGAAGGGATGCTGAACGACCCGGAAGACTGATCATTAAAAGATAAGGTGTCCGTTGTATTCCGCCCCGACCGGAGGGGCGGGATACAACGGATTTATACGCATTAAAAGGACAGGAGAATTTTTATGAAGAAAAAACTCGCTATGCTGTTTGTCCTGATCATGGTCATGACCTGCATGCCTGTTATGGCGGCGGGAACCCAGGCCGGCCAGGCGGCAGTCGCTACGGAGTCTGTATCTGTCAACGCAGCCAAAAACGGCTGGGTCAAATCCGGCAAGTACTATATGTACTATGTGAACGGAAAATACTATAAAAACGGCATCTACAAGATCGGCGGCAAGCTCTACGGCTTCAATGCCAACGGCAGGCTCCTGTGCAAGTGGTTCAAACTCTATGGATCCACCTACTACGGCAGCGTGACCAGCGGAGCAGTGGGCGTCGGCCAGGTCCTGACCGGCTACCGCAAGATCGGCAATGATTACTACTATCTGGATCCCGCCAAAAAGGGCCGTGTGACCAGGGGCTTTGTCCGCATCGGCAAGAAGCTCTACTACTTCGGCCAGGCCGACGGCAAGCAGCGCCGCACCAAGGGCTGGTTCTACTACGGCAATGCCATGTACTATGTCAAGTCCGACGGAACCATTGCGACCAACACCACGATCGACGGTTACAAGATCGGCGCGAGCGGAGCTGTGACGGATGTCAACGGCATGGACAAGAAGGCCCAGGGCTACAGCAGCAACACCCGCTACCTGATCCTCGTCAACAAGAAAAAACACCTGGTCAACATCTATCAGGGCTCTCAGGGCCACTGGGTAGCAGTCAGAAGGAATATCCTCTGCACGATCGGCAAGAGCTCCACACCGTCTCCTTCCGGCAGCTTCCGCCTGGACCACAAGAGCTCCAAGGCCTATGGCTATAAGGATTTCAAGGCGTCGACCGTCTTCTATGCGACCAGAATCTCCGCAGGCAACTACTTCCATTCCATCCTCTACAGGCTGGGATGCAGGAATCCCTACACACACAGCCCCAAGGATGCTTCTCTCGGCAAGAGCAAATCCAACAGCTGCATCCGTCTTCCTCTGGATGACGCCAAGTTCATCCACCAGAAGACTCCCACCAGGACCCGTGTGATCGTCTACTAAGTTCAGAGGGGACCGCGAACCGGGACTTGAATAAGAAAGCAAAATACTGCAGATAAGAATGCAGAAGATTAAGCAGCAAAAAAGCTGCCGGACAGCTTGATTGTCCGGCAGCTTTTTGCTGCTTTTGTCTGTTTCATGTCGAAAGATCTTCTGGGAATATCTATCAATCCAGGCGGCCGATGCAGACCAGGAGATAGTCGCCTCTGTCCAGGATCTGGAAGGGCTTCATGCCCAGCTCCAGGGCCTCCGCGTTATAGGGCTCGTGGTCCTTGCGGGAAAGGGCGGGGACATCAAAGTCGTAGCCATAATAAGCCAGGAAGCTTCCCATCAGTTTTCCGTCAAATTCCTCGTGGTACCAGTCGATTGCGGAGGAGACCGTGGTCTGTACCAGGGCGGGCGACTTCCAGGTCTCTGTTCCGTCTATTTTGTGGCGGATCCGGCGGTAGAGCCTGCCGGCCCGGGTATTGGCCATGTCGTGGGTGATGCTGTAGAGGGCGTCTCCGTTGGAAAAATTGCCGACGAAGATGACCGGCTTGGAGCTGTCATATTCGGTCGACAGGGTGTAGCCGATCTGCTGCATGACCGCGGCCTCGTTGTCGTAGCGCTGGTTGTTGAGGGCCAGGAAGCGGTGGAGGTGGGCCGCCTGCCGCCAGGTGATAAAGAGGAGCAGGACCAGGCCGCAGCGTCCGGCCAGGACCGGGAGAGTCCTGGAGGACAGGAGCCCGTCATTGATCAGACTGTAAAAGTCCTCGGCGCAGAGGTAAAAGACAAAGGCGCAGAAGACCATGAGGGTGATGGCGGTCCTGTAATACATGACAGTCCCCTGGATGATCGTGATCAAAAAGAGGGAGAGACCGATGCAGATTCCCAGAAAGACCGGGAGGAAGCTTCTGTTCTTCACGGCCAGATAAAAGGACCGGACCGCGAAGAGGACCGTGCAGAAGATAAAGATCGTGATGGGGAGGTTGATCAGGGAGGCGACGCCGTAATCGATCAGGACTCCCTTGATCAGGTCGACGAGCTGCTGGCCGGTCAGGGGCCAGCTGACCTTGGTGGCGCCGGTGTGGGCGTACTTCAGATGCAGGACTGCCATGATGCCGTAGCCGATGATCAGACGCAGGATAAAGGCGATGACCAGGGGGGCGGCGAAGCGGAGGCCCTCGAAGAACCAGGCGGACCGGCTCTCCCTGTCTGTACTGCGGACGCAGTAGCGGTAGTAGAGGACGATCAGGACCGTGGTCACATAGACCGGAGCGATGGACTCGGCGCTGGAGATCACGGGGGTCAGCAGGATGCCTGCCGCAAGGCTGGTTTTCGCCAGGGCAGGGAGGCCGCCGGTCCCTGTTTTTCTGCCGGCCCCTGCTTTTCTGCCGGCCTCTGCTTTCCTGCCGGTCCCGGCGGGCTGCCGGGCGGCCTGGGCACTGCCGCTGCCTCTGACAGCCTCCGCCAGCGGACTTTCCGGAACGCACAGAAGCCACAGGATCAGGGCGAAGGTGCAAAAGAAGTCGCCGGGCACGATCAGGGTGCCGCCGCAGGTGAACTCCCAGATCTCACAGATGATGGGAAAGGTGATAAAGGAGCAGGAGGCGATGGTGTAGAGCAGGAACCGGTCCTTTTTGCCATTGATGGCGTAGAGGATGCAGGAAAAGGCGGTTCCTGCCAGCATCAGAAAGCAGACGCTGAGAAACTTGTCCAGGAAGGGGACACAGGACCCGAAGGAAAAGAGCTTTTTCCAGAGGACGGCGCCCCAGCGGAGCTCCTGCAGCCAGACGGTATCGTTCACATAGAGCGGAGTCGCAAGGTCGTCCGCTCCCACGGTCCGGTTGAGCATGGAGAATCCGTAAGAGCCGAAGGTATAAAAGAGCAGGGGGATCCAGAAGGCCCTCCTGCCGGCAATTTTTTCCTGAAATTCCTTTACAAGTGTATGCATAACATTTACCTCTGTCGATGCGGAAGGTTGGGGGCGGCAGGGATCCGGGGAAAAGCTCCGGCTATGAAAAAAGGGAGCGGGCCCGGAAAAGAGCGGCCCCGGAATAGGGGCTGTGCGCGGTTCAGAGTCTGGAGATCACGACCCCCAGAATGATGATGGCGACGCCGAGCGCCTTCCGGGCCGATACCTTCTCCTTGAGGATCAGGGCTCCCATGACAAAGACCCAGACAAAGCTGGTAGCTGTGATGCAGGGCATGACAGAGAGCGGCACGTAGCGCAGGGCCACCTGGTTGACGGCGAGGGTGAGAAAGAGCAGGCCGTAGGAGACGATGACGCGGATATTCAGGAATTTGCTGAAAAAACCCTTGTCCCCGGTCGTGTTGGCCTGGGTCTTGAGCAGGATCTGGCTCAGGGCCGTGATAAAGGCGCCGATGATGGCCGCGGCGTAGCAGATCTGCGGGGTGAGAAAGCTTGAGTTCATAGTATGGATGGTACTCCTTTTCTGGCAGAGTTCCGGTTCGGGGATTGTCTGGCAGGAGGCTGTTCTGCCGGGGGATCAGACCGGGACAGCGTTTTGACAGGATCCTGATTTGAAAGGGCGTGAACGGCAGCGACAGGACAGCTGGTCAGGGATTCTTGTGGAGGGAATCTTTTTCGAGAAGATTCTTTTCCAGGGAATCCTATTCAAGAGGGCCGTTTTCCGGAGGAGTTTCCGGAGACGGGTCCTCCCTGCGGTCATCCGAGACGCTGATCACCATGCCCAGGGAGATCACGGCGATCCCGATGATCTGTTTGAGGGTGATGGTCTCGTGGAAGATCAGAACGGACCAGACAAAGAGCAGGATGTAGCTGAAGCCCCGCCGCAGATAGGCGGTCGTCAGCGGGATCCGCTCCAGGATGAGCTGCCAGCAGACCGCATAAATGCCCAGGATGACGACGGCCAGGCCGAACCAGAAAAAGTATCCGGCGGAAAAGGTCTCGTAGCGCTGGGAGCCGATCTTGAGACAGGGAGAGGTCAGACTCTCCATGAAAACTGCAAAGGCGGCGAGCAGAAAGACGTTGCGCCGCTTGTCGAGAAAGTTTTTAAGCAAGTGTATTACCTCTTTTTGAGGGGGTGTTCCCCGGGGGCATCTTCGGATGCGGGAGAAGCTCCGTCCAGGGAATCATTTTCAGATGCGGGAGAGGCTCCGTTCCCCGGGATCATTTTCAGATGCGGAAGAGTATCCGTCCCGGGGGTATTTCCGGACATTACTCCCAGATGGGCTCCCGGATGCTGCCGTCGGGCGCCTGGATCTCTATGCGCAGGGTCCTGCGCACGGTCTCCATATTGGCCATGAGGGCCTCCCGGGTCGGACCGGAGACGATGACGGCAAGGCGGGAGGTCTTGTCGGTCGCTCCCTCGTGGTTTTCCAGACCCGTATGCAGCTTTTCGAGCTGGTTGCGGTGGACAAAGGGCAGGGCGCAGACCTCCCTGATTCCGTCCGCGCGGACCACGCGGCCGATGGGGAGGTAAAAGGCCATATAGCCGCAGAACTGAAGCTGCGGGCGGATGTCCGGCATCTCCTTCTGCTGTCCCAGGGCCAGGTTGATGAGGAAGTCCTCGGTATTGAGCCCGCTCGACAGGTGGATGAGGTCGGAGGAGATAAAGACGCCGCCTCCGCGGGCAGCGGTCTCGATCAGATAGACCTCATCGCCCTCCATGATGTATTCGCTGTGGGTGATGCCCTGGCGCAGGCCGAAGCCGCGGATGATCCTCTCGTCGAGGGCCAGGACCTTGTCCCGCAGGGCATCATCGGCCGTGGTCGGGAAGATGCGGCTCTTGGCGGCAAAGGCGTCGGGAATGTCAAAATAGAGGGTGTCTCCGATGCAGAGCGTGTGGTATTCATAGTTCAGGACCAGGGATTCCACGACAAACTCGCGGCCGGTGGCAAACTGCTCGACGATCACATGGTGATTGCCGGACCAGCGGGCTGCCTCCGCGTATTTCTCCCGGATCTCCTCCTCGCAGGAGCAGACCTGGACGCCGCGGCTGCCCTGGGTATCCAGGGGCTTGATGATGACCCGGACCGCAGGGGTGCCGGTTCCGCGGGGGCCCTCCGCGCCTTCTGCGGAAGCGGCCGGATCCGGGGCGGACCCTGCCGCGGCTCTTCCGGCACAGAGCTCCTTATAAAAGGCGACCGCCTCTTCCACGGAGGAGACGGTCCTGTTTTTCAGCTCGGGGATTCCGAGCTCAGCCAGCCGGGTCCTCATGCGGCTCTTGTCCGTAAAGAGAAGCCCGGTCTCGATGCCGATCCCGGGAAGGCCCATTTTTTCCGCGACATAAGCGACGCTGCGGACGGCAATATCGGTCTGGTCGGTGATGACTCCGTCGATTTCCTGCTCCCTGGCGTAGGCCAGGATGGCCTCCTCATCGCGGACATCGACGATGAGCCGGTCCGTGATATAGGGCTCGAAGGCGGCGGAGATGACCGGCGCGGCCAAAAGGACATCACAGGACTCCGCGGCCTTCTGCACCAGGGGCAGCTGAAAGTCCCCGGCGCCTATGATGAGCAGCTTTTTCCTGCTGTTATGTGTGGGCATAGATGGCTCCTTATTGGGTATTAGCTGTTAGTTCTTTTTCTGGAAATGTGCGAAAAAAGCTAAAAGCTAATGGCTAAAAGCTAACAGCTACCTTTCATCCTCCCCCAGATTGATCTTTTCCCTGATCACGAACTGGGGGGAGTTGTTGAGTGAAATGTAGATCCTGCCGATGTATTCCCCGATCAGGCCCAGCATGAACATGATCATGCCGGTGGAGAAGAGGAGGACGGCCATGGTGGAGGAGTATCCCAGCGGGATGGCGGGATTGAGGAGCTTGCGGATGACGGTCCGCAGGCCCATGAGGACGCCCAGGATGGCCCAGAGGACGCCGATCCCCGTCGCCAGGCGGAGGGGCTTGACCGAGAAGGCGGTGAAGCTGTTCATCCAGAGCGAGAAGGACTTGCGGAAGCTGTAGTGGCCCACGCCGATGGTCCGGACCCGCTCCTCCATGTCCACATTGATGACGCGCCGGGTGGCGCGCAGCATGAGGCCGGACAGGTAGGGGTAGGGGTTGGTGTATTTGATGACTTCATCCTTGACGAATTTTTTCATCACGGAGAAGTTGGAGAATTTGAGGTTGGGGTCCTTGCCCAGAAGCCAGGTGGCGACGCGGTCATTGACGGCGGAGCCGAAGTTCTTGAAGGCGGACTGGGTCTTTTTGCGGTAGCGGGCGATGGCGACATCGTAGTTGCCGTTGAGCAGGGGGTCCATCAGGTCCCAGAGCCGGTCCGCCGGACACTGCTGGTCGTCGTCGATGAAGACGACGTAGTCGCCCTTGGCGTAGTGGCAGCCGCACATCAGAGCGTTGTGGCGGCCTCCGTTCTTGGCCAGGTCGATGACGGCGACTTTGGGGTCCCTGGCGGCGATCTCCCTGAGGACGCCCAGGACATTGTCGGGGGAGCAGTCGTTGACGGCCACGACCTGGTAGTCGAAGCCGGGCCTTTGGCCGACGACCTCGCGGATCTCGTCGATCACGAGTCCCACCGAGCCCTCGCTGGCGTAGCAGGGGATGATAAAGGATATCAGCTTTTTTGATGCTGTGCTATTATTCATGTTCTTTAAAATACTCCATGGCAGTGCGGATGACGCGCTGCTGGTCTTCGGGTGTCAGGCCGTAGTAGAGGGGCAGGCGGACCAGGCGGTCGCTCTCGCCGGTGGTCCAGCGGTCCTCCCCGTGAAAGCGTCCGAACCGGAGGCCGGCGGGAGCGGAGTGCAGGGGGATGTAGTGGAAGACCGCGACGATGTCCCTGTCCTTGAGATACTGGATGAAGGCGGTGCGGTCGGCCAGGTCCCGGAGCTTGATGTAGTACATGTGGGCGTTGTGGACGCAGCCTTCGGGGACGAAGGGGACCTGGATTCTTCCGGACGCGGCCAGGGGGGCGAAGGCCTCCGAATAGGTCTTCCAGATGGCCAGGCGGTCGTTGTTGATCCGGTCCGCCTCCAGGAGCTGGGCCCAGAGGTAGGCCGCGTTCATGTCGCTGGGCAGGTAGCTGCTGCCGTAGTCGACCCATGTATATTTGTCCACCTGTCCCCGGAAGAAACGGGCCCGGTTGGTGCCCTTTTCCCGCAGGATCTCGGCGGCGTCATTGTTTTCGGGGTCGCGGATGATGAGCGCCCCGCCCTCTCCCATGGAGTAGTTTTTGGTCTCGTGGAAGGAGTAGCAGCCGAAGTCGCCGATCGTGCCCAGGGCCCGGCCCTTGTAGGTGGACATGACACCCTGCGCCGCGTCCTCAATGACTTTGAGTCCGTACCTGGCGGCGATGTCCATGATGGTATCCATTTCACAGGCGACGCCGGCATAGTGCACGGCCATGATCGCCCGGGTCCTGTCGGTGATGGCCTCCTCGATCTTTTTTTCATCGATGTTCATGGTGTCCGGGCGGACATCCACGAAGACCGGGGTCGCGCCGGTCAGGACGATGGCTGTGGCCGTGCTGGAGAAGGTGAAGCTGGGGACGATGACTTCGTCGCCGGCCTTCAGCCCGCACAGGAGCGTGGCCATCTCCAGGGCGGTCGTTCCGCTGGTGGTCAGCAGCGCCTTCTGGGCGCCGAACCGCTCCTCCAGAAAGGCATGGCATTTTTTGGTAAACTGCCCGTCTCCGCAGATCTTATGGGCATCAATGGCATCTTTGACAAAATCGAGTTCAGTTCCAACAAAGGGCGGAACGTTAAAAGGTATCATAGGCTCTCCTGAATTTATGAACAGTTACATTGTTACGCTTGAAATATCAGCTCTCATTATACTATCATCCGCCGAATATCTCCACTCACACCGGCGTTTTTTTAAGAAAACAGAGGGCAGAGGCATATCACTCTCAAAAAGTTGTGGTATACTGATAAATGGATCAGTTTATCTAAGCGGGGAAAGCTGCGGGGCAGTCCGCCCGCAGGTCCTGATGTATCGTGGATCCGGGAAGGAGAAAAGACAGACAATTGGAGAAAAAAGAGACTCGGAGGGATAATCTGATCCTGATCGGAATGCCCGCATCGGGAAAAAGCACGGTCGGCGTGATCCTGTCCAAGATCATCGGTTATGACTTTATAGATACAGATCTCCTGATCCAGAAGAGCGAGCATATGACGCTTTCGCAGATCATCGAGGCCAGGGGAGTGGACGGGTTTCTCGAGATCGAAAACCGGGTCAATGCCTCGGTCCAGGCCTCCAGGTGTGTGATCGCGACCGGCGGCAGTGCTGTCTACGGTCAGGAGGCCATGCTGCATCTGCGGGAGATCGGAGCTGTGATCTATCTGCAGGTGGATTATGAGGTGATCCGAAAACGCCTGCGCAATATACGGCAGCGGGGGGTCGTGCTCCGGGAGGGACAGACGCTGCGCGAGCTGTATGAGGAACGGTGTGCCCTTTATGAAAAATATGCAGACCTGATCGTCCGGGAGGGGAGCGGCGAGATCGAGGATGTCGTGGCCCGGATCATCCGGACGCTCAGAGTCTGAGGCGGGACTGTCCGGGGAGGGCAGGCCTGTGGCAGTGACGAAATTCTTCCGGCCTGTCTCCGCTTCGGGCGCAGGAGGACGAAAGGTTACGGAGAGACTGGAACAGACATAAAGCCTGCGCGCCGGAGTGTTCTGACGGACGGCACGGGGTCCTGTGATCGCATTGGAGAAACCCTTACGGGCTTTCTCCTCGCGCTGTTTGGAAAGGGTGGAAAAGATGAATTTTGAAAAAGGGAAAAGGGAACAGAGACCGGGTTGTGTGGTCGGAATCGGTTCATCGGCGGGCGGACTGGAGGCGCTGCAGCAATTCCTGACATTTCTGCCTACGGACACCGGAATGGCTTTTGTAGTCATTCAGCACCTCTCGCCCGATCACAGAAGCCTGCTCGCGGATATCCTCGGGAAATATACCGCCATGCCTGTGCTCGAGGCCAAGGACGGCATGCATGTGCGCAAGAACACGGTTTACATGCTTCCTCCCAAATACAATATGGAGATCGAGCAGGATGTGCTGCATCTGCAGGAGTACAACCACCAGCACATCAACCATCCCATTGATATCTTTTTCCGGTCTCTGGCCAAGACCTATGAGAACCGGGCGGTCGCCATCATTCTGTCAGGAACGGGATCGGACGGGACAAACGGGATCCGGTCGATCAAGGACCGGAACGGCCTGATCATCGTCCAGTCGCCGGAGAGCGCCAAGTTTGACGGCATGCCCCGGAGCGCGATCGCGACCGGCTTCGCGGACCTGATCCTGAACCCGGACAGCATCGCCCGTGAGATGGCCCATATCTCCCGGTCGATCGCGGACGCGGGCCGGCGCCTGCAGCTCTCGGACGGGGACCTCATGTCCCAGGTCTTCAGCATACTGAAGAAAGTCACAAACATAAACTATTCCTATTACAAGCAGACGACCGTCCTGCGCAGGATCGAGCGAAGGATCGTGGTCACCCACAACCGCAACCTGCAGGAATATGTCAACTACATGAACAACAATCCGAAGGAGGTCCGGCTGCTGGCCAAGGAGGTCCTGATCGGAGTCACCTCCTTCTTCCGCGACCCGGATTATTTTGACATTCTCAAGGAGAGGGTCGTCAAGGACCTGCTCAGGAGCCACCGGGCATCGGACCAGATCCGGGTCTGGGTGGCCGGCTGTTCCACAGGTGAGGAGGCCTATTCGATCGCCATCCTCTTCGCGGAGGCCATGGATGAGCTGGGACTGCGCAGGGATGTCAAGATCTTCGCGACGGACCTGGACGGCGATTCCATCAACGTGGCGGGGCGCGGCGTCTACGGCGACAGCATTCTGGAGGATGTCACGGTCACGCGGCTGAGCCGTTTCTTTACCAAAAAGGGCAACCGCTATGTGGTCAATCACGACATCCGCAAGATGATCGTCTTCGCCCAGCACAATGTCTTTCAGGATCCGCCCTTCGGCCGGCTGGACCTGGTCAGCTGCAGAAATCTCCTGATCTATTTCCAGAATATCCTGCAGCGGAATCTCTTTGCCATCTTCCACATGGCCCTCAACGACGGCGGCTATCTCTTCCTGGGCCGGTCGGAGTCGGTCATTGATTACGATGACGTCTTCCGGGTCCTGTGCCCCAACGAGAAGATCTTTGTCCACAACAGCGCGGGACGCACGCCTTCCCACGAGCATATCACCTACTCCCTGCAGGGGATCGAGAGCCAGCTCATGCCCCAGCATTACAAGGGGGACAGCTATGACCAGGATTCCGGATATTCCCCCAGTGAGATGGATACCAGAGCCCTGGAGATCCTCATGCCGGCCTGTGTCCTGGTGAATGAGAAAAATGAGCTCTGCCACTCCTACGGCAAGTGCTCCGACTTCATCACGATCCCAGTCGGAAATGTGACCCTGGATATTTTTTCACTGATCAGAAATGATCTCAAGATCGCGGTCTCCAAGGCTCTGAAGGAGTCGAGGGAGAAGCAGGGCCTGGTCGCCTATGACCGGATCCCGGTGGAGATCAGCAGCCAGCCCGAATATATCTCCCTGGTCGCCCAGCCAATCACGGACCGGATGGGGAGCGACACGGGTGTGACGGCCCTGGCCTTTCTGCGGTCCTCCCAGGAGGCCCAGCAGCCCGTCGACATGAACCACTACGACATTGACACCGCGGCGGCCCAGAGGATCGCGGACCTGGAGAAGGAGCTCCATGTCTCCCAGGACAACCTCAGCCGCACGGTCACGGAGCTGGAGTCCGTCAACGCGGAGCTGCAGGCGGCCAACGAGGAGCTGCTGACCGCCAATGAGGAGCTGCAGAGCTCCAACGAAGAGCTGCAGTCCGTCAACGAGGAGCTCTATACGGTCAACTCGGAATACCAGACCAAGGTCGGCGAGCTGGCCTCCGTCAACGATGATATGGCCAACTTCCTGGCGACGACCCTGGTGGGCATCGTCATGGTGGACAGAAAGCTCAATGTCCGCAAGTTTACCGAGTACATAGCGGATGAATTCAGCGTGGCGGAGCACGATGTCGGCAGGTCACTGCGCTATATCGCCTATCATTTCGCCACGGTCGACCTGATCAAGCTCTGCCACCAGGTCCTGCACACCATGCAGCCCATGGAGATGGCCTGCGCTTCCGTCGCGGGCAAGACCTACCTGGTCCGCATCGCGCCCTACAGGACCCATGGAAAAAAACCGGGAGAGGTCGACAGCCAGGAGACCGGCAGCCATGTGTCCGGCCCTGTCCAGGGCCCCGTCGCTCACGGAAGCGGGCCCGGAGGCCAGAGAAATGCCGCGGACCAGGAAAATCCGGTCGCCGGTGAGGAATATGTCAGCGGCCTGGTCCTGACCTTTATCGACACGACCCAGCAGATCGATGACCAGCAGCAGATCGACGAGATGGCCAAGGCTCTGCGGGCGGCGGTCAAGTCCGGGCAGGAGAAGGAGGCCTTCCTCTCCCACATGAGCCACGATATGCGGACTCCGCTGACGGCCATCAAGGGTCTGGTCCAGCTGTCCCTCAAGGAGGACCTCCCCGAGAATGTGCGGGACAACCTGGAAAAGGTATTTTCATCGACCCACTATCTGACCAGCCTGATCGACGAGGTGCTGGAGACCAGCCGGATCAATGCCGGCAAGGTGGTCAGCGTCGCCACCGCCGTAAGGGAGCGGGAGGTCATCGAGGAGACGGTCGCCATCGTGGCCGAGAAGGCGCGGACGGCCGGCCTGACCCTGCAGACCCGGATCGACGGCTGCGAGAACAGGGTCGTCATGATGGATGCGGAGCATGTGACCCGCATCATCGTCAACCTCCTGGGCAACGCGGTCAAATTCACCAGACCGGGAGGAAGGGTGGACTTCGAGGTCAGCGTCCTCTACACGGATACGCACGCCAGCCACACCTATACCATCCGGGATACCGGGCGGGGCATCAGCGATGCCTTCCAGAAAAAGATGTTCATGCCCTTTGAGCAGGAGATCCCCAATGAGGTGGATCTCAGGGACGGCACCGGCCTGGGCCTGTATATCTGCAGAAACCTGGTCGACCTCCTGGGCGGGACCATCACCTGCCACAGCAAGCTGGGCCGCGGGACGACCTTCATCGTCTCCCTGGAATACGACCTGGCGACACCGGACCAGATCCGCAACCAGAGCCGCCGCAATTCGACGATCGAGGGCCGGATGCTCTACGGCAAAAACATCCTGGTCGCCGAGGACAACACCCTCAACGCCGAGGTCATCATGAAGATCCTGGAGACCCGCGGTGTCCATGCCGAGCTGGCCAGAGACGGCGAGGAGGCGGTCGAGCTCTATGAGAAGAGCGGCCCCTACCATTTCCAGGCCGTCCTCATGGATGTCATGATGCCGATCATGGACGGACACGAGGCGGCGAAGGCCATCCGGGCCTGCGGCCTGCAGGATTCGAAGACGATCCCGATCGTCGGCCTCTCGGCCGATGTGGACCCGGCCAATGAAAAGAAATGCCTGGAGGCCGGCATGAACGCCTGCCTGGGCAAGCCCATCAATACGGCGGACCTCTTCGCCACCCTTTTCAGGGAGATCGAAAAGGCGGAGATGTAAGGGCGGAGCAGCAGCGCTTTCTTCCGGCCTGAGATGTAAGGGCGGAGACGCATCGTCGTCTTCCCGCCGGTCCGGGACCGGCCGGAGACGTGGCATGATCCACCTGCCGGGTCGGACCGGGCTGGCAGGTGGATAAAAAACATTGCGCACAATTTTTTGGAATTTTTTATAAATAATTAATAGTCCGGGCTGTCAAGCTGTGCTATTATCCTTGGAACAAACGCAAAGCCCCGAGCTTTTTCTCATGCAGTCTTCCCCATGCAGCCTTTGTGCGTGCGGACCGGCGGCCCTGTGCTCTCGCCCGGGGTCTTGAGTGCCACCGCAGCCCTTGGGCGTGCGGACCGGCGGGGCGGCGCGGAATGGATAGCACAGCGAAAGGATAAACAGCAATGAAAGAAGTAAAGCCATCGCAGAAACCAATGATGTATTACGGGCTGGTCGTCCTGCTCGTCATGATGGTCATCAATGCCTTCATCATGCCCTATATGCAGCGGGCCTCCATCGAGGAGGTGGATTACGGGACCTTCATGAAGATGACCGAGGAAAAACAGATCGAGGAGGTGGAGTTCCGCTCCAGCGACATCCTGTTTACGGACAAGGAGGGCAAGGTCTACTGCACGGGACACATGCAGGATGACCAGCTGGTGGACCGCCTCTATAAGGCCGGAGCAAAATTCGGGAGCGATATCATCCCCGAGACTTCGCCCATGGCGGCCTTTCTTCTCAACTGGGTGCTGCCGATCGCCATCTTTGTCGGGCTGGGCTACTATCTCAATAAAAAGATGATGGACCGGGCCGGCGGGGGAGCCTCCTCCATGATGTTCGGCATGGGCAAGAGCAACGCCAAGGTCTATGTCAAATCGACCGAGGGCATCCGCTTTTCGGATGTCGCCGGCGAAGAGGAGGCCAAGGAGAACCTGATGGAGATCGTGGAGTACCTGCACGATCCCGGAAAATACAAGGAGATCGGAGCGACCATGCCCAAGGGCATCCTTCTGGTCGGCCCTCCCGGAACGGGCAAGACCATGCTGGCCAAGGCGGTTGCCGGCGAGTCCAACGTCCCCTTCTTTTCCATGTCCGGCTCCGAATTTGTGGAGATGTTCGTGGGCATGGGCGCCTCCAAGGTGCGGGACCTCTTTAATCAGGCCCAGGAGAAGGCCCCCTGTATCGTCTTTATCGACGAGATCGACGCCATCGGCAAAAAGCGCGACGGCGGCGTGATCGGCGGAAACGATGAGCGCGAGCAGACCCTGAACCAGCTGCTGACAGAGATGGACGGCTTTGAGGAAAACCTGGGCGTCGTCATTCTGGCCGCCACCAACCGGCCCGAGGCCCTGGACCCCGCCCTGACCAGACCCGGCCGCTTTGACCGCCGGGTGCCCGTGGAGCTCCCCGACCTTCAGGGCAGGATCGACATCCTCAAGGTCCACGCAAAGAAGATCAAGATCGGCGCCGATGTGGACTTTTCCAAGATCGCCCGCATGGCGGCGGGTGCCTCCGGCGCGGAGCTGGCCAATATCGTCAACGAGGCGGCCCTGCGCGCGGTCCGGGACGGCCGGAAATTTGCCACGCAGGCGGACATGGAGGAGAGCATTGAGGTCGTCATCGCCGGCTATCAGAAAAAGAATGCCATCCTCTCCGACAAGGAGAAGCTGATCGTGTCCTACCACGAGGTCGGCCACGCCCTGGTCGCCGCCATGCAGACCCACAGCGCCCCGGTCCAGAAGATCACCATCATTCCCAGGACCTCCGGAGCCCTGGGCTACACCATGCAGGTCGAGGAGGAGGGCAACCACTACCTGATGAGCAGGGAGGAGATCGAGAACAAGATCGCGACCCTGACCGGCGGCCGCGCCGCCGAGGAGGTGGAGTTCGGGACAGTCACGACCGGCGCCTCCAACGATATCGAGCAGGCGACCAAGCTGGCCCGGGCCATGATCACCCGCTACGGCATGAGCGATGAATTCGATATGGTGGCCATGGAGACTGTCAACAACCAGTATCTGGGCGGCGACACATCCCTGGCCTGCTCGGCGGAGACCCAGGCCCTGATCGACCGCAAGGTCGTGGAGCTGGTGCGCAGACAGCACCAGAAGGCACTGGAGATCCTGCGCGCCAACAAGCGGAAGCTTGACGAGATCGCGGAGTACCTGTATTTTAAAGAGACCATTACCGGCGAGGAGTTTATGAATATTCTCAACCGCAAGCCGGAGCCCAGACAGATCGGCGTGGCGGAGACCGCAGAGACCGCAGAAAACGCGGAGACCGCCTCCACGAGCGCTGCGGAGGAGCCCGCTGATAATACGGAGGCAGAGACCGGGGATGCTGCCGCGGAGCCCGCTGAAAATGCGGGGACAGGCCCGGACGACCGGTGAATATTTAAAGAGAAATCGTCTTCACGAATTTCTCTTTTGCGATGCCTGCGCACTTCGCGCTCCGGAATGGTCGGAAAGAGAGGAAAAGAAATGGGAAAATATCTCGACAGGGCAAAGGCCCTGCGCAACGACCCTGACGCCCACTATAACTGTGCCCAGGCGGTTCTGGCGGCCTTTGCGCCCGAGCTGGGCCTCACACAGGATCAGGCCTGCGGGATCGCCGCCAATTTCGGCAGCGGCATGAAGATGGGCGCGACCTGCGGAGCGGTCACCGGCGGCCTCATGGTGCTGGGACTGGCCGGCGCCGACGACCCGGAATCGGCCGCCAGACTGACCCGGACCGTCAGAGAACATCACGAAGGATGTCTGGACTGCAAGGACCTTCTGCGTATGAACGCGGAGGCCGGACGGGCAAAAAAGCCGCACTGCGACGCCATGGTATATGAATGCGTTGAAATCGTGGAGACGATTCTTCGGGAAAAAGGAGTGATCTGAAGAGGCATGAAGCAGCTCTATATCGATTGCGGAATGGGCGCGGCGGGCGATATGCTGACGGCGGCGCNNCGGCGGCCTCATGGTGCTGGGACTGTGCGGTGTCGAAGACGGGCCTGTTGTCGCAAGCTTCGTCCGGGCGGTCCGCGACAATCACAGCGGCTGCCTCAACTGTGCCGACCTGCTCCGTCTCAATAAAGAGGCGGGAGGGGAGAAAAAGCCCCACTGCGATGGCATGGTCTACGAGTGCACGGAGCTGGTGGAAAAGATTATTGAGAAGTAAAAAATGTATAGATCAAAAGGTGGTCAAGTAAACCCCG
>DGUF01000006.1 GCA_002394525.1 Lachnospiraceae bacterium UBA4317
GGTCATGTACATCATCGCCCAGAAGTTGGTCTGGAAGTCCGTCGAGGACGGGTACCTGGTAGGCTCCCGGGGCTCGGTCGGGTCCTCCTTCGCCGCGACCATGTCGGGAATCACGGAGGTCAACCCCCTCCCTCCCCACTACTACTGTACCAACTGCCACTACACGGATTTCGACTCCCCCCTGGTCATGAAATACCAGGGCAAGTGCGGGATCGACATGCCCCGCCGCAAGTGTCCAAACTGCGGGCAGGAGCTTTACAAGGACGGCTTTGACATCCCCTTCGAGACCTTCCTGGGCTTCAAGGGCGACAAGGAGCCCGATATCGACCTCAACTTCTCGGGCGAATACCAGGCCAAGGCCCACGCCTACACCAAGGTCATCTTCGGCCACGAACAGACCTTCAAGGCCGGGACCATCGCGACCGTGGCGGACAAGACCGCCTACGGCTATGTCAAACACTATTTTGAAAACAAAGGCCTGGCCAAGCGAAACTGCGAGATCGAGCGCCTCCTGGCCGGCTGCACCGGGATCCGGCGGAGCACGGGACAGCACCCGGGCGGCATCGTCGTTCTCCCCATGGGAGAGAACATCAATACCTTCACCCCTGTCCAGCACCCGGCCAACGACATGACGACGGACATCGTCACGACCCACTTTGACTATCACTCGATCGACCACAACCTGCTCAAGCTCGATATCCTGGGACACGATGATCCGACCATGATCCGTATGCTCCAGGACCTGACGGGCCTGGATCCCACACAGATCCCCCTGGACGACCCCGATGTCATGAAGCTCTTCTCCTCCACGGAGTCCCTGGGCATCACGACAGAGCAGAACGGGGGCATCGATGTGGGCTCCCTGGGCATCCCCGAATTCGGCACCAAGTTTGTCATCGGCATGCTGGACGATACCCGGCCCACGACCATGTCGGAGCTGGTCCGTATTTCCGGCCTGTCCCACGGGACCGATGTCTGGCTGGGCAACGCCCAGACCCTGATCCAGGAGGGCAAGGCCGTCCTCTCGACCGCGATCTGCACGCGGGACGACATCATGTCCTACCTGATCGCCCAGGGCATGGACAAGTCCCTGTCCTTCAAGACCATGGAGTCCGTCCGAAAAGGCAAGGGCCTGACGCCGGAGATGAAGGACGCCATGCGGGCGGCCCATGTACCCGAGTGGTACATCGACTCCTGCCTCAAGATCAAGTACATGTTCCCCCGCGCCCACGCGGCGGCCTATGTCATGATGGCCCTGCGCATCGCCTACTGCAAGGTCCACCACCCCCTGGCCTACTATACCGCCTACTACAGCATCAGGGCCTCGGCCTTCTCCTATGAGATTATGTGCCGGGGGAAGGACCACCTCCTGGCCGTCATGGAGGACTACCAGCGCAGAAAGGACACGCTGACCCCCAAGGAACAGACCACCCTGGACGACTGCCTGATCGTCCGCGAAATGTACGCACGCGGCTACGAGTTTGCCCCGATCGATATCTATACGGCCAAATCCAGGCTCTGCTCCATCGTGGACGGCAAGATCATGCCCTCCCTCAAGAGCATCGACGGCATGGGAGAGAAGGCGGCGGACGCCGTCGTCGAGGCCAGAAAGGACGGCCCTTTTATCTCCAGGGACGATTTCTGGAACCGGACCAAGGTCCCCAAGACCGTCATTGAAAAGATGCATGACCTGGGCCTTCTGGGCGACCTGCCCGAGACCAACCAGATCAGCCTCTTCGATATGTTCGGATAAGAGGGGACGCTCTTTCCCGGGACCCCCGGGCCGGTCTGCACAGGTTTTTTTGCCAGGCGGTATCCGGCCCGGGCAAAAGAGCCTGCGCTGATTCAATTAAGAGAGAAGAAGGAGAGAAACAGGGTAAAACGGACTTTTTATCAAGGAGAAAGAATATATGAAGATCAGCCATATATTTCACAGCGGTTTCATGGTGGAAATGGAGGAGAGCACCCTCCTTTTTGACTGGTACACAGGCCCTCTTCCGGCGATCCGGCCGGACCGGAAACTCTATGTCTTCTGCTCTCATTCACACGGTGACCACTACAGTCAAAAGATCTGGGACCTTCAGAAGACCCACCCGGATATCATCTATATCCTGGATGAGGGAATCCCGGACGTGAACAGGCATCCGGAGGCGGATGTCCTGCCTGTCCGCCCCGGAATGACTTATCCGGTCTCCGGGATGAGGATCATGACCCTGGAATCGACGGACATGGGAGTGGCCTTTTATGTGGAGACAGAGGGGAAGCGGATCTACCACGCCGGTGACCTCAATGTCTGGTTCTGGAACGATGAACCTATGGAGGACAACATAGCGTCGGAAAAGAAATGCAGGCAGGAGATGCAGGCCCTGGCGGACCGGCTGGCCGCGGAGGAACCCGCTGCCGGTGACCGGAGACCGGGGAACCTTGTGGATGTCGCCTTTGTCCCCCTCGATCCCAGGCTGGAGGAGCACGCCCCCCGGTGCCTCGCCGCCTTTATGGAGATCCTGGGCGCACCCGTGGTCTTTCCCATGCACTACTGGGAGAGAGAGAGCGAGGTGAAGGGCTATCTCTCGGATGACCGGATCCGTCCCTTCGCGGACAGGCTCTGCTTTGAGAAAGAGGTCCTCATCTGACGTAAAAAGGCGGTCAGGGAGAGCCTGTCCCGCCAAAGCCTTTACGGGCTGTTGCCGCCCCGCAGGAATATGTCTCATTTGTCCAAAATGCCCGCATTTCAAAATACCCGCATTTTGTCCTGGATGATGCCCATTCCTGCGAGGTGCTGAACAGATACAAAAAAAGATAGAAAAAGCAGGCCGGAGAAAACCCGATTGGATTTTCTCCGGCCTGCTTTTTCGGCGTGGATTAGGCGGGAATCGAACCCGCGTCCAAAAGCCCGTCCAGCGTACTTCTACGATCATATCCTGTTCTTGCGGATCACTCCTTTTCCCGCATCCGGCGAGGGAACAGTCAACCTGGCCGGTTTGGTAGCTTCATCATACGCCCATGGCCGCAAAGCTTAGACCATGTCGTTTCCCGCTTTCATGATGCCGGATCCGAAGGCTGCGGGTCTCCTCCGGGCGACACGCGGCAATTAAGCCGCGAGTGCTACTCTATCGTTAGCGTTTATTTTTAATTTTGCCGTTTAACGCTCGGCTCCGGATCGCTTCTCCACCTTCTAGACCCCTGTCGAAACCTTTACTAACCCGTATCTGAGTCAGCGGAAAAGGTCTTTCAGATCAGAAAGTTTCCTGCTGCTGATACCTGCAGTATAGCGGATGCGGAGAAAAAAGGCAATAGCCCACTACTTTAATCATTCGTGAAAAAACTGTGACGATGGTCATTTACTCCGGTGCTTTTGTGCTATAATGGAGTCCCTGCACGAAAGAGATATTGAGCGGCAGGGATAGAGATAGATTTCATCATATTTTGGATTTTACTAAATCATTTAACGGAGGTAGAAGCTATGTCTGTTTTTAAGGGATCAGGTGTTGCGCTGGCCACGCCCATGAAGGAAAACGGAGAGATCAATTACGATGCCATGGAGAAGCTGATCGAGTTCCAGATCGAAAACGGGACGGACGCCCTGGTGGTCGTCGGGACATCCGGCGAGGCTCCGACTCTGGACGATCCGGAGCATCTGGAGGCCATTCGCTTTTCTGCCCAGGTCGCGAAGGGAAGGGTCCCCGTGATCGCCGGCACAGGGTCCAACAATACGGCCCATGCGGTCATGATGTCGGAGGAAGCCGAAAAGCTGGGAGCAGACGGCCTGCTCCTGGTCACGCCCTACTACAACAAGGCCACCCAGGACGGTCTCTACACCCATTACCGGACCATCGCATCCGCCACAAAGCTGCCCTGCATCGTCTACAATGTGCCCTCGAGGACCGGCACCAATATCCTGCCGGAGACCATGGCCAGACTGGCAAAGGACCAGGCCAATATCGCGGGCATCAAGGAGGCCAGCGGCAATATCAGCCAGGTCGCCAAGCTGGCGGCCCTGACCGAAGGAAAGCTGGCTATCTACTCCGGAAATGACGACCAGGTCGTCCCCCTCTGTTCCCTGGGCGGAGTCGGCGTGATCTCGGTCCTTGCCAATGTGGCGCCCCGTCAGACCCATGACATGGTCATGTACTGCCTGGAGGGCAGGTACGAGGAGGCCAGAGAGCTCCAGCTCAGGGCCCTGCCCCTGATCGACCAGCTCTTTATCGAGGTCAACCCGATCCCCGTCAAGGCGGCCCTCAACATGATGGGCTTTGACTGCGGCACGCCCAGACTCCCCCTGACCGAGCTGACGCCGGCCCACAAGGAATCCCTCAGAAAGGCCATGGCCGACTTCGGCTGCCTGTAATAATTTTTTTTGATCTCAGCCTGCCTGTTTCCCCTGCCCCGGCAGATAAAAGTATCCGAAGCCCGGAGCAGATCAGAGGAAAAAGGCAGGCTGGATAAAAACGGCTTGCATAAAAGCAGCTGGTATAAAAGGCTTGTATAAAGGTAATGTGTGAATGAAAAAAGGTGATCTGCTGGAAGGAATCGTGACCCGCGTCGATTACCCCGGAAAGGGGATCGTTGAGACCGCGGAGGGGACCTGCATCGTAAAAAATGTGCTGCCGGGCCAGCGCATACTTCTTCGCGTGTCAAAAAAACGCAGGGGAAAGGCGGAGGGAACCCTTCAGGAGGTCCTGGACAAGGCCCCCTGTGAAAGGGAAGCTCCCTGTCCCCACTTCGGCCGCTGCGGGGGATGTCTCTACCTGGGCCTGCCCTTTGAGGAGGAACTGAAGCTCAAAAAGGACCAGGTCCTGCGCCTTCTGGAGGGCTCCATGCAGGAGGCTTCCCGCCTCTATGATATTCCGGAGGAGGAGCTGAGCCCCGCCCGCTGGTTTGAGGGGATTCTGCCAAGCCCGCAGGAGTATGCCTACCGCAACAAGATGGAGTACACCTTCGGGGACGAGTATAAGGACGGACCCCTTGCCCTGGGCATGCACAAGCGGGGCGGCTTCTATGACATCGTCACGGTGGACGGCTGCAGGATCACCGACCCGGACTTCTCCCTGATCCTGCGCACGGTCCTGCGCTATTTTCAGGAGACGGTCTTTGAAGGAGTCTCCCTGCAGACCGCTGAAGCGGAAACCTCCGGGGCGGATCCGCATGCGGAGGATGGGCCTGCAGGAAACCTGCCCGCCGCGAAAAGATCGGGAAGGCTTCCCTTTTATCATCGCCTGCGCCACACCGGCTACCTCCGCCATCTCCTGGTCCGCAAGGCCGCCTTTACCGGTGAGATCCTGGTGGACCTGGTGACTACGACCCAATGCGATCCTGACCTCTCCGGATTTACGGATGCCCTCCTCGCCCTGGAGAAAGAGGGGCTGCTGCAGGGGTGCCTGGCCGGGATCCTCCACACGGACAATGACTCCCCCGCGGATGTCGTCGCCGACCAGGGAACGCAGGTCCTCTACGGCAGGGACTGGTTCGAGGAGGAACTGTTGGGCCTGCGCTTTAAGGTGACGCCCTTTTCCTTTTTCCAGACCAATAGCCACGGGGCGGAAGTCCTCTACGAAACGGCCCGGACCTACCTGCGGGAGGCGGGACTCGGCAGCGGCCGGAAAGGGATCGTCTACGACCTCTACAGCGGGACCGGCACGATCGCCCAGCTCATGGCCCCCGCGGCTCAAAAGGTCATCGGCGTCGAGATCGTCGAGGAGGCGGTCGAGGCGGCAAAGGTCAATGCCGCCCGCAATGGCCTGACCAACTGCGAATTTATCGCGGGCGACGTCCTCAAGGTCCTGGATACCATCGAGGAGAATCCTGATACCATCATTCTGGATCCTCCCAGGGATGGCATCCATCCCAAAGCCCTGCCCAGGATCCTGGCCTATGGAGTGGAAAACATCCTCTACATCTCCTGCAAGCCGACCAGCCTGGCCAGGGACCTGCCTGCCTTCATGGCGGCGGGATACCGCCCGGTGCGCGGCGTCTGCGTGGACCAGTTCCCCTGGACCAGCTCGGTCGAGACCGTAGTCTGTTTGAGTAAGGAAAATGCAAATCCGAAGGATTAGGTTGAGATTGGCGTGGACGCTGAGGATTATTACAGGATCAAGAGTTCAGAGAAAGAC
>DGUF01000285.1:0-4128 GCA_002394525.1 Lachnospiraceae bacterium UBA4317
AATATGCGTGACCTTTCTCTTTTTTTGCCCCTCCGTCGATTTGCCTTCCCCAAATATGCGTGACCTTTCTCTTTTTTTGCCCCTTCCGTCGATTTGCCTTCCACAAATATGCGTGACCTTTCTCTTTTTTTGCCCTTCCCCCACTTTTCCCCTCCGGGAACACATGCTGTACGACAATGGGACAGGCGTGTCAAGTGAGCATACAGCGAGTCAGCTGGTATGTCCGCCCTTACAGTACAGACCGCCTGAAAACTCGAGATGTTTCTCGCGTTTTTTGCGAAAAACTCGAGTTGAACGGCGCGAACACACCTGTGAAGCAAGTGTGTTGCGCACAGCGAAGCGTATTGACAATGTGAAGCTTTACAATACGGAGTATTACAATGCAAAGCTTTACAATGCGAAGTATCACAAAGCAAAGCATTACAATGCGAAGTATCACAAAGCAAAGCATTACAATGCGAAGTATTACAATGCGAAGCATTGTTATCGCCGCACGCAACGTTACGAGTTCACGCCCTTCGAGGGGGGGTGAACAGTAACCGTCCGCCCCGTCCCCCGGCTCACCCGCTGAGGGTCGTTGCAAATCGCACAAATGCCTGATAAGATGAAAAAGATATCAGGGACAGGGACACTCTCAGACACATCTGTCATAAGGCCCCGTCCATCACATCACGGAAGATCCTGATCAACCGTCATCAAAGGCCGGGCCATTATGAAAATGTCCGGACAAGGCGTAAAAATCTGCAATGATCAAATTAATCTGCATCGGAAAAATGAAGGACAAGGCCCTCCAGGCACTTGCCGCGGAATACTGCAAAAGGATCTCTCCCTTTTCAAAAATAGAGATCCTGGAAGTCCGGGATGAGCCGGACACGCACTCGGAGAGGGAAGCCGAAGCAGTCCGCATCAAGGACAGCGAAGCCGAAAGAGTCCTCGCGAAACTCCGCCCCACCGACCTGGTCATATTACTGGACCTCCACGGCCGCATGTGGGACAGCGAAGGCTTCGCAAAACAGCTGTCCAGCTGGCAGCAGAAGGCCGGCCAGAAGGGGGGCGACCTGGTCTTCGTGATCGCCGGCTCCCTGGGACCGGGAGCCGCCCTCACCGCACGGGCAGACATCCGCTGGAAGCTCTCCGACCTCACCTTCACCCACCTGCTCACACGCGTGCTGATCCTGGAACAGATCTACCGCGGATTTATGATCCTGCACGGCAGGACCTACCACAAATAACAGCGCACATCTCAGAGGAGGAAATCCCATGAATATTCGGGAAGAAGCAAGAAAAATGAAACTGGACGCGCCGGTCCTGGCCGCGTCCTCAAATGAGATGCGAAATGCTGCCCTCCGGGCGATCGGAGAAGAGCTGGCAGCCCAGAAAGACGAGATCTTTGCCGCCAACGCCGAGGACTGCCGGGCGGCAGAGGAAAACGGCATCGCTCCCGCCGTCATGAAGCGCCTCCTCTTCAACGAGGCCAAACTCACCGATGTCTGCAAGGGCATCGACCAGCTCATCAGCCTCCCCGACCCCATCGGCCGCTCCCTCCTCAAGCGCGAGCTGGACACAGACCTGGTCCTGGAGCGCGTCAGCGTCCCCATTGGCGTCATCGGCGTCATCTTTGAGGCCCGCCCCGACGCCCTGGTCCAGATCTCCACCCTCTGCCTCAAGAGCGGAAACTGCGCCATCCTCAAGGGCGGCAAGGAGACAGCCCGCACCAACCGCGTCCTCTTTTCCATCATCCACGAGGCCGCCGTCCGCGCGGGCCTGCCGGCCTCCTGCCTCCTGCAGGCCGAACTCCACAACGAGATCGATGAACTCCTCCAGTGCGATAAGGATGTCGACCTCCTCATCCCCCGCGGCTCCAACCAGTTCGTCCAGTACATCATGAACAATACAAAGATCCCGGTCATGGGCCACGCTGACGGCATCTGCCACATCTACGTGGACAAAGACGTCGACGAAGAAATGGCCATCAATGTCATCCTTGATGCCAAGACCCAGTACACCGCCGCCTGCAACGCCGTCGAGACCATCCTGGTCCACCGCGACATCGCCCCCGAATTCCTGCCCCTCCTGGCCAGAGCCCTTCAGGAGGCCGGCGTCAGAATGCGCGGCACCCAGGAGGCCGAGAACCTGATCGCCGGCTCTCCCGCCATCGCGGCCGGCGCTGCCATCATCGACATTATGAATGAGGAAGACTTCCGCACCGAATACCTGGATCTCATCGCCTCAGTCAAGGTCGTTTCCGACATCGAAGAAGCCATCGACCACATCAACCGCTTCGGCTCCCACCACACAGATTCCATCATCACCCGCGACGACGCGGCCGCCGACCGCTTCCTTCAGATGGTGGACTCCGCAGGCGTCTACCGCAACTGCTCCACCCGCTTTGCCGACGGCTTCCGCTACGGCTTCGGCGCCGAAGTCGGCATCAGCACCAGCAAGCTCCATGCCCGCGGCCCCGTCGGCCTCGACGGCCTCGTGACCTACAAATACCTCCTGCGCGGCAACGGCCAGATCGTCGGCGACTACGCCAGCGGCCGCAGCACCTTCCACTTCAAGGACCTCTGAGTCACCGGGTGAGTCACCGGTGAGTCACCGGTGACGGTTCTGGTGACTCATTTTTCCAGATTCACAGAGGACAGGTCTGCCTGACTCATTTTTCCAGATTCACAGAGGACAGGTCTGCCCGACTCATTTCTGTCCCACAGGCAACGCAGCTGTCTGATCCATTTTTCCCCTGCCGGGGATCACCGGCAGTGCTGCAGTTGAGTACATTTCCTGGCCGGAAGGGCGGCATCATAACACAGAAAAAAGGGACGTTTCTTCCCGGCTTCAAAGAGTCAGGAAATAACGTCCTTTTTGTTTTTGTAAAAATATGCCGGGCAGAACCGTCTCCGTGACCCCAAAAATGGACCACGCAGAGTCGTCACTGTGACTCATTAAAATGGATCACGCAGAATCGTCACTGTGACTCACTGCTGAATGTGTCACACAGAAACGTCCTTGTAACTCAGTGTGCTCAATGAGTCAACTGAACCGTCCCCATGACTCACTGCTGAACGTGCCGCACAGAAACGTCCTTGTAACTCAGTGTGCTCAATGAGTCAGCAGAACCGTCCCCCGTGACTCACCCCGTGACTCAGAACCGTCCCCATGACGCATTGTGCTCAATGAGTCAGCAGAACCGTCCCCCGTGACTCACATCCCGAAATTCGGGAAGAAGACATAGGTGTAGAGCATGGAGATGATCATGTACTCCACCAGGATGACAAAGAAGGCGCGGAAGGTGATGCGCAGTACGTCGCCCTCTCTGCCGATGGAGTTGACGGTCGCGCAGGCTGCGACGACATTATTGGGGCAGATCAGGTTGCCCAGGGAGCCCGCTGCGTTCTGGCCGGCAAAGACCGTGATGGGGTTGATGCCCAGGAGCTGGGCGGCCTCGATGTGCATGCCGGCAAACATGATATTGGAGCCCAGGCCGGTGCCGGTGATGAAGGAACCGAAGGCGCCGATAAATACAGCCGCTGCCGGGTAGGCGGGGCCGGCGATGCCGGCGATGGTCTTCGCTGCGGTCGACATCATGCCGGTCGTCGGGGACTGCATGACGTAGGACAGGCAGAGCAGGCTGCCCATGGTGATCATGACCGGAGCCAGGGACTTGACCGTCTTCTTGATGACTGCTTTGATCTGCTTGAGGTTCATATTCAGAGTGAGCGCGCCGAGCAGGGAGCAGAACAGGATGACCGCGTCCACCCAAACGATGTAGCCAAAGAGGCACATCATGGCAAAGCCCTTTTCAGGGAAGAGGGCGGGAATCCCGTAGCGGATCAGGGGGATCAGGACCAGCATGTAAATATAGGGCGACAGGGCCTGGAAAGCGGTGTATTTTCTCTTAACCTTTTCCTGCGACCGGTATCTGTATTCCTCTGGTGTGGCGATGGGGACCAGCTTGACAAAAATGATGGACAGGATGATGGAAATGACGCCGGTTCCCAGAGAGGTGATCTCCGGTCCGATGAAATTGGACAGGGCAAACATGACCAGGCCGCCGGAGATGCCGGCGAAGGCCAGATAATGCATGATGCCCTTGAGCCCCTTGGGGCCGAAGGCGATCAGGACCGCCAT
>DGUF01000285.1:4216-4975 GCA_002394525.1 Lachnospiraceae bacterium UBA4317
AGTTGATCCGTCCGACCATGGCCGAGTTGAGGGCCGTGGTGGAGATTCCCTCCGTCACCAGCGCCGCGCCGCCGCTGATCGTGGTCAGGCCCGCGCCGCCCCAGGACGTACAGGTGCAGTCACCCAGCAGGGAGACCGCGATCGCGATGATAGGGTCAAATCCCAGTGCCGTCAGGAAGGGCGCTGTCAGCGCCGCAGGCGCGCCGGCTCCCGCCGCGCCTTCCAGAAAGATCGGGACAAAGATGCCGATGATGATCAGCTGGACCCTCCGGTCATCCCCGGAGACCTGGGTGATCGCGGCTTTCACATCCTCGATGGCCCCGGTAGCTTTGAGCGCGTTCAGGATCGTAAAGGCTCCGAAGATCATGACGACGATCTTGAATCCTTCTTTGAGTCCCTTCCAGACATTGGCATCCAATACCGCGATATTGTCCGTCAGACTCAAGTCTGTGATATTAAAATAAGTCAGGGCCAGGAACATTCCCCACAAAAGCGCAATGGGGGCCACTTTCGAGGCCGACATCCGGAAAACCATGATGCCGACCAGTACGATCACAATGGGACTGATCGCAAGAATAAAACTAAGCATAACTCTAAATTCCCCTTTATGTTTCAGGATGGGATCTTCTCAAAGCTCCCGCGTATATTTATCAGGTCTATCCGTCCGTGATCCGTTCTCCCGCCTGCAGCGCCATCCCGCGGGTCCGCGAATGATGCCAAACGCGCCACAAAGGACCGTCCCCAATGTGGGCAAGCAAA
>DGUF01000012.1 GCA_002394525.1 Lachnospiraceae bacterium UBA4317
GAATGAATAGAAATGAAGTACTTTCTCCGGATCACTTTCTTTTGACGCGTCTGATCCTGCGCACGACAAAGCCGTTGGGATCAGCCTGGGGCTCGGCCTCGGAGCGGTAAGCGGCGATCGCCGCAGCGATGACCGCAATGAGCTCATCCTGTCCGCCCTGGACTTCGGCGGTCACTGCAGGAGCAGCGCCCGCGGGTGCCGCAGCCTTCTCGTCCTTGTCAGCCCCCTCGGTCTTCTTCTTTCCTGCGGAAGTCAGGATACGTCCGAACAGAGCTATGATCAGGCTCAGAAGGATCAGGACCGCGAATGTTGTTCCCATGCCCAGAAGGGTATTGAGTCCGGCCTGCTGCATAAGTTCGGCCTTTGTATAGTTTACATTTGCCACGATCGACTCATAGCCGGCAAGGTTTCCGGTCTCGTCCGCCTGATAGGTCACCACCAGGTCAGCGGACTTGAGAGATCCCTGGATCCCGACCGTCACGATATAATTTCCGGCCTCATCCTTAGTGACGGATTTCTCGGTAAAGCAGTCGGCCGTTCCGTTGTTGTCGGCGTCAGCGGTAAAATCCACCTCGCCGATCTCTTCGATGGCCGTCGACCAGCTCTGCATGCCGTCGTAGACCACCTTTTCAAAATTCTGTTCCTCCAGCATTCCGCCCCTGACGATCATATCCATCTGCTGAGCGTCATTTTCCGCGTAGCTGTAGAGCGCGGTAACGAGCTCCTGAGGGATCGGTTCCTCTTCAGGCTGCGCAGTGCCGCCGCAGGCGGTCAGAGCCAGAAGGCAGAGCAGAGACAGGAGGATGCCTGTCAGTTTTTTTCTCATGATTCCTTATCACCTTTCATCGCAGCTGGTATTTTGGTGTCAGCTGCCAGTGCGAAGCTGAATAGTTGCGCTTCTCAAATAGAGGCATGTTTCCTGGAGGGAAGCTGCTCTCTCTTGGAGTAAAGCATTTCAACCGCGCCGATCAGATATTTACGGATCTCGGAGGGAACAAGGATCTGGTCCACATAACCGCGGGCCGCAGCTGCTTCGATGCTGTTCTGGAGCGCGTCATAGGCTTTGGCGGTCTCCTTCACCTCTTCAGCCGTGCCGTCGCAGAGGACGGGTGCCGCGTATTTACCCTCCAGAATACCGACGGAGGCATTCTCATAGGCGATCGTGAGATCCGCGCCGAGGGACTTGCTGTTCATGACCATGGCAGCACTGCCGCCAGCGCGGCCGGTGATGACATTGATCTTGGGGACGGTCGCTCCGGCAAAAGCGGCGGCAAGGCCTGCGGCTGCACTGGCGATCGTGTTTTCCTCAGCCTCGGAGGCGGCAAAGCCGGACGCGTTGGTGAGGGTGATCACAGGGATATCAAAGGCGTCACAGAAGCGGACAAAGGAAGCGGCCTTGGCGCAGCCGGCGCTCGTGAGAGCCTTTCCGAACTCCTCGGCCTTTTCGCCGTTCTCATCGTAGGAGACGCCGCGGTTGGCGATGACACCAACGGTCGTGCCGCCCAGACGGGTCAGGCAGGTGAACATCTCTCTGGCATAGCACTTTCTTGTCTCAAAGAACATGCCCAGGTCGGCGATCTCGGTCATGGCCGCGCAGGGATCTTCGATGAATCCGCCGGCACTGGCGCATTCGCGGTTCAGATCATCCCAGCACTCTCCGGATGCCTCATCCTCATTGTTGGAGGGCAGGAGGCCTGCCAGGAAGCGGATCTGCGCGAAGATCTCCTCTTCCGTGCCGACAAAATCGACATTTCCGGAGGCTGCCTTCTTATCCGCGGCTGCGGTATTATTGGCTTCCTCGTAATTTCCGGCGATCGCGTTGGGAGAACTGACGAAGAGACGCGCATCTTTTTCCATAAGAGTGAAGTCCGTCATGCCGGGGAACAGAGCGAGTCCGCCACCGCAGTTACCGAACACTGCGGAAATCTGGGGAATGACACCGGATGCCTTTGCCTGCTGCGCATAGATATCTCCGAATGCTTCGAGAGCATCCACGCCCTCCTGCAGACGAAGACCCGCGGAATCGATCATGCCGATGACCGGTGCGCCGGTGCGCATGGCAAGACGGTAGAGGTTGACGATCTTTCTGGCGTGCATCTCACCGATGCTGCCGCCCAGAACAGCGGAATCCTGGCTGTAGACATAGACCAGTCTGCCGTCGATCAGTCCATACCCCGTAATCACACCGTCAGAGGATTCCCGGGCTGCCGCCATGTTGAAGTCCGTGGCCCTGGCCTTGACCAAAGCGCCGATCTCAACAAAGCTGTTTGCGTCGAGCAGAGATAGAATCCGCTGCCTCGCTTTTGAAGTACTGCTCATGTTTTGGACCTCCAAATCATAAAAAAATTATTTACATAGTGCATTTTTTCGCATGCAGTTCAAAGTATACCACAGCCTGCCAAAAACAGAAACTGACATATACATTAAATATTGTGATTTTTTTGCCATAAATTATGGCTTTTTGTCAGATTTACGGAAGAATCAGGCGGCCGCTTCCCGTCCGTTCAGACATCCAGGCCGGAAGTTACTTCCTCTTCGGCCTCCTCGCGGAATTCCTCGACCCGGGAGACGTCCGGCTCCGGCAGATCGTCGACCGAGCTGATGCCGAAGGACCGCAGAAACTGCTCGGTGGTCCCGAACAGAAGCGGGCGGCCGGGCACTTCCTTTCTGCCCACCTCCTGGACCAGGTCAAAGGACACCAGCCTGCTGATCGCGAAATCGCTGTTGACCCCGCGGATGTTTTCGACCTCCATCCTGGTCACCGGCTGCTTGAAGGCGATGATGGAGAGGGCCTCCATCAGGGTCGGTGTGAGCTTGGGCTTTTTGGGCTCACTGGCGATCCGGATCAGGTAATCGATCAGCTCGGGCCTGGTGGAGATCTGCAGAGTGTCCTCGTAGCGGTTGAGGGCCAGGCCGGATCCCGCGGTCTCATATTTTTCCGCCAGGCGGCCGGCGAGTTCCTGAGCCTTTTCCTCAGACACCTGCAGGGCCCGGGCCAGAAGGTCTATGGAGACCGAGTCCCCCATCGCGAACAGGATTGCCTCCATGGCGGCCAGGAGCGTATCGTCGTCCGCCGCAGGAGCGGCGGAAATCTCCTCTCCGGCAGTCTCTAAGGGCTCAGTCTCTTCGGGCTGAATCAGTTCCCTGTCTGTCATATCCAATGTCTTCCTCTCCTGTTCTTAAAATCTGTCCCGCATCCGGCCATGCCGCCTGTAAGAGCGGTGGCAGCGCGGTCACAGGCGCCTGAACCATCCCGCGGCAAATATTCCCCGGAGGGCCCCGGGATGTCTGTGCCCCGGACAGAATGAAACCCCCGGCAAAAATACCGGGGGTTTCGAATCTTCCATTATACTTGGTCCTCTATGGATCTTTTCGGATCTTCTTCATAAAGGACAGGCCCGGCAAATCCTCTGCCGGACATTTCCAGAACCTTTCCGTACCCGGACCTCTTTATACAGGTTGAAAAGAGATCAGTTGTACTTACGCTTTCTGGCAGCTTCGGACTTTTTCTTGCGCTTTACGCTGGGCTTCTCGTAATGTTCTCTCTTACGAATCTCCTGCTGGATGCCCGCCTTTGCACAGCTTCTCTTGAAGCGGCGAAGTGCGCTGTCCAATGTCTCATTCTCTTTGACAATTACGCTTGACATATGCTCTACCCTCCCTTCAGTCCCCTCAGTTCGACACCGAATGTCCAGACTGAACAGGTTATTTATCATATTTCAGCAAAGGATTGTTGTTTTTCCGAATATAATTTATCCCCTGCAAAAACATGCATTAAAATTATATCACACGATCTTTCCTTGTCAAGAATTACTTTATCATTTCTCCAAGGACTTCCGGAGCTTTTTCCAGGGCTGCCGGGATACCGGCGGGATTTTTACCTCCTGCCTGGGCCATGTTGGGACGGCCGCCGCCGCCACCGCCGACTTCTCTGGCAATGGCCTTGATCAAGTTGCCTGCGTGGGCGCCCTTTTTGACCGCGTCATCGGTCGCCATGGTCATGAGGCTGACCTTGCCGTCCTTGTCGGAGATGAGGAGGACGACGCCGCCGCCCATCTTCTCCTTGAGCTGGTCGCCCAGGTCGCGCAGGCCGTTCATGTCGACGCCGGGAACCGCGGAGGCCAGGAATTTGACGCCCTTGACATCCACGACCTTGTCCATGACATCGCCGAGGGCGGACTGGGCTTCTTTGGCCTTGAGGGACTCGACCTCGCTCTTTGCGGCCTTGAGCTCCTCCTGGAGCTTCCTGATATGGTCGGCCAGGGTCGCGGGGGTCGCCTTGACCAGAGAAGCGGCAACGTTCATCTCCTGCTCCATCTCCTCGTAGTAGGCGCGCACATTGTCGCCGGTCAGGGCTTCGATCCTGCGGACACCGGCTGCGACGCCGTTCTCGGACAGGATCTTGAACTGGCCGATCCGGCTGGTGTTGTCGACATGGGTGCCGCCGCAGAGCTCGGTAGAGAAATCACCCATCTTGACGACGCGGACTTCCTCGCCGTACTTCTCGCCGAAGAGGGCCATGGCGCCGCTCTTTTTGGCTTCCTCGATGCCCATGACGGCTGTCGTGACGTCGAGGCCCTCGCCGATCTTTTCATTGACCATGTCCTCGACCTTTTTCAACTCTTCAGGGGTCATGGCCTGATAGTGGCTGAAGTCGAAGCGGGTCCTGCCGGCATCCTGGTAGGAGCCCTTCTGCTCGACGTGGGTACCCAGGACCTCGCGCAGAGCTTTCTGCATGAGGTGGGTCGCGCTGTGGTTGCGGCAGGTGTCGCGGCGCTCCTTCTCGTCGACCGAAAGGGTCACTTCATCGCCCATCTTGAACATGCCGGAGGTCACGACGCCGATATGGGCCACCTTCTGGCCGGACACGGGCTCGGTCTTCTCGACCTTGAAGGAAGCGTTTCCGCAGGTGATGACGCCGGTATCGCCGACCTGGCCGCCCTTTGTGGCATAGAAAGGTGTCCTGTCGGTGATGATGGCGGCATGCATGCCGTCGGTCACCGCGTCGGCGACCTCATCGGGACCTGTCTTCTCACCCTTTTCATTGGTGTCGGCCAGGTGCGCCAGAGCGACGATCTTTGCAGTATCGGTCAGGCGGTCATAGCCGGTGAATTCCGTGACGATCGCGGCATCCATCTCGTCGTAGACGGTCGCGGCCGCGCCGCTCATGCTGGTCTTGATCCAGGAGCCCTTGGATTTCTGACGGGCCTCCTCGCGGGCAGCCTCGAATCCGGCCTGGTCGACGGTGCAGCCGTTCTCGGCCGCCACGTCCTCGGTGGAATCGATGGGGAATCCGTAGGTATCATAGAGCAGGAAGGCATCCCTGCCGGAAATTTCCGTCTTTCCTTCGGCCTTGAGCTTCTCCAGCATGCCGCCCAGGATCTCCAGGCCCTGGTCGATGGTCTTCTCGAAGCGCTCCTCCTCCAGACGGATGTTGTTAAGGATAAACTCCTGCTTCTCCTCCAGCTCGGGATAGCCGCTCTTGGAGCCCTCGATGACAGCTTTGGCGAGGGTGGTCATAAAGGCCTCCCTGATGCCCAGCTTGCGGCCCTGGCGGATGGCCCGGCGGATCAGACGGCGCAGGACATAGCCCCTGCCCTCGTTGGTGGGCATGATGCCGTCGGAGATCATGAAGGTCGTGGAACGGATGTGGTCGGTGATGATACGGACGGAGACATCGGTCTCGTGGTCTTTGCCGTACTCACAGCCTGCCAGCTCGCAGACCTTGTCGCGCAGGGCGCGGACCGTGTCGACGTCAA
>DGUF01000018.1:0-519 GCA_002394525.1 Lachnospiraceae bacterium UBA4317
CGCAGTCCTCGCGGATAAAGGCGATCCTTTCCGCGGGATAAGTATCTTCGACCAGGGCCCAGGCCGCGCCGGCCTTCCAGACCCCGATCATGGCGATGACCGGAAGGACGCCCCGGGGCAGGTCGATCAGGACAAAGTCCTCCCTCCCGATCCCGGCCTGCTTCAGCCAGGCATAGACCCTGCCGGACATCTCATCCAGCTGGTGATAGTTGATCCCCTTTGTATAGGTCTCATCAAACAGGATGGGTGCCAGCGGATCCTTCTGCGTATATTCTTCCAGACGATCAAGTATTGTTCCTGCCATAGTCTGTATCTGCTCCTATCGCCTAATCCATGCCCTGTCGAGCAGGATTTTATCATATTTTCACAAATTTATTATGCGGTTTTCAGTATGAAAAGTCAATTTTTGACAAAATTTTATCCACGGCCACTCATACGGCACTCATACGGCACTCATTGCCTTTTTGTTACAGGAGTTCAAGCCCACCTGAAATGCGAGGTGTTTTGGGTGTGACAAGG
>DGUF01000018.1:619-10780 GCA_002394525.1 Lachnospiraceae bacterium UBA4317
AGTGCCTGTCCCCTTGTCACACCTAAAATTTTATCCCCGGCTCATGGCCTTTTTCCTTATGAAGAGGAAGGCGATGTAGACCGCAGTCCCGGTGATGATCCAGGAGGCCGGGTAGACATAGAGCAGAAAGCCGAAATCCCTGTGCATGGGAAAGAGGGCCAGGACCCAGAAGAGCCGAAAGAGGCAGGTCCCGAACAGGGTGATCAGGGCCGGCGTCAGGGAATAGCCCATGCCCCGCATGGCGGACCCGGTGATCTCGTAGCTGGTGACCATCCACTGGAAAGCCAGGATGTGGGTCAGGCGGATGACGGCAAAGCGGATCACCTCCGGATCTGTCGTGAAGAGGGACAGGGTCACATTTCTGGCCGCGATAAAGGTGAAGTCCAGGGCGGCCGTGATCAGAAAGGTAAAGAGCAGGCCGTACCTGTAGATCTTTTTGCAGCGGTCAAACCTGCCCGCGGCGTAGTTCTGGCTGGTAAAGGTCACGACCGCCTGGTTGAAGGCGTTCACCCCGTAATAGGCGATGATCTCGAAGTTGAGGGCCGCGGCCGATCCCGCCGAGGCATAGGAGCCGAAGCTGTTGACCGCCGACTGGATCACCGTATTGGACAGGGAAAAGACCACGCCCTGCAGGCCCGCGGGCAGGCCGATCCGGATCATCTGGACCAGGTGCTTTCTGCTCAGCCGCAGCCTGTCGGTCTGCAGGCGGAAGGGATCCTCCTCGTGAAGGAGAAAGAAAAGGACCAGGGAGGAGCTGACCACGTTGGAGGCCACGGTCGCCGACGCGACGCCGATGACATGCAGGTGGAAGACAATGACCAGTAGGAGGTTGAGGAGGACATTGAGGATGCCGCCGCAGAGCAGGGCGTAGACCGGCCTTTTGCTGTCCCCCTTGCTTCGCAGGATGGCCGACCCGAAGTTGTAGAGCATGATAAAGGGCATGCCCAGAAAATAGATCCGCAGGTAGAGGGAGGCCAGGTCCAGGACGTCCTCCGGCGTATTCATCAGCTGCAGGAGGGGTCTGGCGGCGGCCTCGCCCGTAAAGAGCAGGATGACGCCGCTGACCAGGGCGACGGCGATCGAGGTCTGGACCGCGCTCTGGATCTCCTCGGCCTTTCCCATACCGATCAGGGAGGCGATCAGGACGTTGGCCCCCACCGAAAGCCCCACGAAGAGGCCTATGATCAGGTTGATGACGGCGGAGTTGCTGCCGACCGCCGCCATGGCCTGGCTGGAGGCGAAGCGCCCGACCACGGCCGTGTCCGCCGCGTTGAAAAGCTGCTGCAGCATGCTGCTGAGCGCAAGAGGGATCGCAAACATCACGATGGGGCCGGCCAGGGGGCCGTGCAGCATATCCACTGCTCCCTCTCTGCGTCCGCCCGCGCTCTTTTTCTTTATCTGTTCTGTATCACTCATGAAGTCTTTTTTCCTTTGTATCAGTATTCCGCTATATCACTATCCCGCCCGCAGGAGCGGGGTTTTTTGCTTTTCATAGAGATCCCCCGCCGTGGAAGGCGGGGGATCTTCCGCATAAATGATCATTGTTTCAAAAGCTCTGCAAGGTCCGGGAACATGGCGACGCTCCGTCCCAGGATCCCGTTCATATGGGCGATGGCCGTGCCGTAGTTGGTGACGGGCACGCCCTGGGCCCTGGCCCTGCCGATCCTGCTCTGCATCTCCCGCTCATTGAGCATGCAGCCGCCGCAGTGGATGACCAGGGCGTAGGGGGTCAGGTCCTCGGGAAATCCTGTCCCCGAGGAGGTCTCGATCCGGATATCCTTGCCGGTCCGTTTTTTGAGCCAGCGGGGGATCTTGACCGTCCCGATATCGTCGCACTGGCGATGGTGGGTACAGCCCTCCGCGATCAGGACCCGGTCCCCGTCCTTCAGCCTGTCGATCTGAGCGGCCCCGGTCACAGCTGTCCTCAAAAATCCCTTGTAGCGGGCCATCAGGATGGAAAAGGAGGTCAGGGGAATGGTCTCCGGCACCGCCTTCTGAACCTCCGCGAAGGCCTGGCTGTCCGTGATGACCATGGCGGGCGGCTCACGGAGATTGTCCAGACATGCCGTCACGCCCTCCACCTGGGTGCAGAGGACGCTGCAGCGGGCATCCAGGATATCGCGGATGACCTGCTGCTGGGGCAGGATGAGCCGGCCCTTGGGCGCCGCCTTGTCGATGGGGATGACCAGAATGACCTGGCTTCCCTCCTCCAGGAGGTCCGATACCAGCCGGGGCTCCTCTCCCCTTTTTGCCTTCCAGGCCCTGTATATGTCGCCGATCCTCTCCTTGAGGTCGCCGATTCCCTCGCCGGTCTTCGCGCTGACCGCGAGAACAGCGGCTTCCTTTGGCGCGTCTGCCGCCGTATTGCCGGCTGTCTCCGGGATCCGGACCAGCTGATAGCCCGGCAGGTCCGCCTTGTTGCAGGCGATCAGGCAGGGGATCTTCCTCTCCGCGAACAGGTCCAGCAGGTCCCGGTCGCAGGCACAGAGGCCCCGCTCCCCGTCGACGACCAGGACCGCGATGTCGGTCTGGGCCAGGATCTTTCTGGTCTTCTGGACGCGGAGTTCTCCCAGGGCGCCCTCGTCGTCAAAACCGGGTGTGTCGATGATGACGACCGGGCCCAGGGGCAGAAGCTCCATGGCCTTTTTGACCGGATCGGTCGTCGTTCCCTCCACCTTTGAGACGACCGCCAGATCCTGGCCGGTCACCGCGTTGACCACGCTGGACTTTCCGGCATTTCTGCGGCCGAAAAAGCCGATGTGGATCCGCTCTCCCGAGGGGGTATCATTGAGGCTCATATCGTGTTCTCCTTAACTTTAAGATTTCTGCAGGCTGCCTGAAATCTGTTTTTCCTGCATTTACATTTTTTACAACTTCCCGAAGTATCAGGCGCCCGGGTCAGTCCACGATCCTGTTGGTCAGGCTCCCGATCCCCTCGATCCGGCAGGTCACAACATCCCCGGCATGCAGGAATTTGGGCGGGTCAAAGCCCATGCCGACGCCGCTGGGGGTGCCTGTGGAAATGATGGTCCCGGCCCTGAGGGTCATGGCCGCGCTCAGCTCGGAGATGATCCTCTCCAGGCCGAAGATCAGCATGTCGGTCGTGCTGTCCTGGCGCAGCTCACCGTTGACGGTGCTGGAGATCCTGAGCCTGGGGGGCCAGGCGAACTCATCGGCCGTCACGATGCAGGGTCCCATGGGCGTAAAGCCGTCCAGGCTCTTGCCCAGATACCACTGGGTGTGGCGGGTCTGGAGGTTTCTGGCGCTGATATCATTGAGGATCGTGTAGCCAAAGACGCAGTCCCTGGCCTCCTCGGGGGAAATCCCCTTCACATCCCTGCCGATGATGACGGCGAGCTCCGCCTCGTAGTCCAGCGAGTCCACCAGGTCCGCGTAGGCCGGGATGTCCGCCCCGTCGCCGGGCGACCGGAAGGCTCTCTTGGAAAAATAAACCGGATAGCGGTCTCTGGAGACAAAGGAATCGCTGGAATAGGCCGCGGCCTCCTCCGCGTGCTCGGTGTAATTGAGGCCCAGGCAGATCACGTCCTGCAGGGGGCAGGGAATGGGCGAGAGGATTTCCACGTCGGTCCCGACTGTCAGACAGGCCTCGTCCTCCTCAAAATTCGGGTAGATCCGCCTGAGCTCCTCCAGGACCTCCGGCTCGGCCTCCGCGATCAGGGTGTTCATATCCGGATAGGAAAAGCCGGCCGCCGCCAGGGACAGGACCTTTTTGCCGTCGGCGGAGACAAAGCCGATCTCCTCCAGGGCCTGCAGGCCGAACATCCTGACCAGGTCCGCGGGACCCTGGTCCATTCCGTCTTGAAAAAGCCTCTTAAATGTCACAAGTCTCATTTTCAATTCCGGATCCGGCTACGCCTGCCGGTCCTTCCTCCTTTCTCTTTTTTGCTGGATATCATCTTTCTTCCTGGATATCATCTTTCTTCCAGGACATCAATTGAAAAAGCGGTCTGTTTTATGCCGTATTATGGTTAAACCTGCCATCAGAAAAGCGATCCTCCGCCTCTAACATGGCGAAGAATCGCTTACTTTCAGGCGGACGGGTCTGCATCTTTGCAGCCGCATTCAGTCTGGTTTTCAATCTCTCTGCGGGCGGGCAGGTCCGTCCCGGCCCGCGCGCAGAGTCTTTTATACATATTTCAGCTGTTATGATGCGGCGTTCGTATCATTGCCGTCCTTTTTTCCGCCCTTTTTCTTGGAACGCTGGATGAGCCAGATCACGACTCCGGCGGCGATCATGACGCCGATCCAGAGAGCGATGTTGGTCGGATCGCCGGTGGCAGGCCCCTTCTGGCCATTGCCGTTGGCGGAGGAAGTGGTCGAGCCGTTCGTCCTGTTGGCGTTGGATGAGCTGTTGGAGGACGCGCTCTGAATGGTCAGCTTGGAGGTCGGGTTGTCGCCGTCCTCAAAGCCGTAGGTCAGCGTGTGGGTCCCGATTGCCAGCTTGGACAGGAAATCAGGCTTGAAGGTGATGATCACGCTGCCGGATTTGGCTGTGTAATAGGACTTTCCAAGAACCTTGCCGTCGACCAGGATGCCCTGGAAATGTTCGAAAGCCTTGTCATTGTTGGTCGTCCTCTTGAGCTTGATCTCCAGGGACTTGCTGGAGCCCTTGGACCAGGTCAGGGACTCGCCCTTGGTGACCTTGTAGGTGCCCTTCTCCAGCCTGGGGATGACCTCGGAGACCACCTCGCCGCAGCGCTCGCACTTGTGCTGGCGGACGCCGGTATCATTGAGGGTCGCCTTCTTGGTCACGACCCACTCGCCGAACTTGTGGCCCAGGGCGTTGATGTTCTCGACTGTCTTGGTCTGGGTCGTGAAAGCACTGTTCTTAAAGGAGGCTGTATATTTGGTCGTTCCCTTGGCTGTGCAGGTCGCGGCCTTGTCCACTGCAGAAGTCGTTGCAGCTGTCTCAGTCTCCGCTTCAGCAGCATGCTGGGTCGGATAGTTCTTGCAGGTCACCTTGGCCGTCACGGTCTTATTGTCAGCGGACCAGGTGTAGGAGGGTTCTCCCCATGTGTGGACCGTGGATTCAAACTGGACCTTGTCCGAAGGAGCGGAGGTGCTGCCGGTGTTGTAGACTGTCTCGACATAGTCGTACTTGCTGTCGTTTTTGATGCTGCCGGTGCTGATGGCGCCGGGATAAGGGTAAAGGATGCCGGCCTTGGTGAACTTGATCCTTGCGGGCTTGTAATCAGCCTTGTAGGACTGCTTTGAGCTGCCGGACTTGCCTGTGCGGGCCGCGAAGGCGATGCCGTCCGCCGCTTGGGCCGCGACCGTGTAGGTCTTTTCCTTGGAAAGGGAAATGTCTGCCTTTCCGCACAGAACGCCGACCTTGCTGCCCTTGGCCGCCGTGCTCTTGCTGGAGCTGTAGTTGGCGTCGACATAGAGCCTAGAGTCAGTGATGCTGAGCTTGCCGGAGGTCTTTACACCGTAGACCTTGCCTGATAAGTTATTAAGGAGCAATATCTGTACATTTCCTGCGTTCGACAAAGTCATATCACCTGCACACTCAATGCCGGTAAATGTTTTAATTTTTGCACTCTTTCCTGCCTGACCAAGTATTTTAATCTCGGCTCCTTCTACAATCAAATTCTTCCCGGTGTAAATTGCAGCATTTTTTTCAGGAACATATGAGTTGATAGCATTTGCGAATAATTGTGCTCCTTTCTCCAACTTCATGGAGTTATGACAATTTACACAAGCACTTAAATCTGCATCATCTTCAAGAATCAGGCCCTTGCAATCAAATCCATTTGAGAACTCTGAATTCTCATTTCCATCTTCATCTTCATTTAACTTCAGTGCTACTTCTGCATCAACGACAACATTTGTATTCGTATAAATGCCTTTTTTACCATAGAGTGTTGTCAGGCTTCCACCATCTTTGCCTTCTTTAATAGTAACTGTCGGAGTATCTTTAAACATGAAGTTTAAAGCACTTCCAGTAGAATCTCTCACAGAATTCGTAAAATCTATCTCAATTTTATTATCTCCGACAAGTTCAACTGTATAATCATCAGCTCCTTTACTCTCATCGATCAATAATAGTCCTGTTGCTGGCGAAAGAGCATAATCGAATGGCTGAAATACCCCCTCAGAATTATTATAAGTTTTTAAATCAATATTATTAAGGGTTATACATCTTTTTGCTTTGTTGAAAGAAATCTTACCTGTTCCAAGGTCAGTTTGTTTTTCCAAATCTATTGACCCATCTTTGGAAAGATCCAATGCGTAGTTTGCAATATACAGAACAGGTTTTTTCTTATCTGCGTTTTCAAAATTAATAGTAACTTCTTGTGTTTTAATCTCCCCATCGCCAAAATCAAGTTCGCAATAGTATTTCGTATCGCCCTCATCCCCCCTGGTAGAAGGAATTACAAGCGTTTGAGTAGTAGCAGAGGTACCTTTTAAAGCATATGGCTCGTCCATTGTCTTCTTATCGTAAGCATACCACTGATATGAAGGATTGCCTTCAACAGATTCCACAGTAAGACTTACTCCATCAGGATAATATACTTTTTCAGGTTGTACCTTTACACTATATGTTTTTGTTGAAACAGTCAGCTTGGCATGCCTCGTTGTCTCTTTCTTTCCATCTTTAAAGGTCAGAATACAATAATACTCACCTGCATCATCTTTCTTAGCAGAGTCAATGGTATAGGTGTCCGTATTATTCTTAAGATCAACCTCTTTTTTATCTTTGACAGCCATCCACTTATAGGTTACGCCTTCTGCTGCCTCATCTATTGCCTCAACTGAAAATGTAGCTTCTTCACCCTCCAGAACCTTACAATCTTCAGGCTGGGTCTTGATCCTGGTATCGCCCGCCAGCTGAGATCCTTCCTTAACAGACTCGGTATCAGGAACCTCTGCAGCGATCTCCTCTGCTGTGTTGGCGGAATTGGCCGCAGCTGCTTTATTCTCAGCAGCGCTCTCCTCTTCCGTGCCCGTTTCAATCAGGCCGGTGCTTTCGGAGCTGTCCTCAGCGGCAGCTGGTTCAGTCGTGCCTGCATCAGCGGCTTCGCCGGTCTCTGCCTCGGAGGCAGCTTCCTCAGCTGTCTCGTCTACAGAAGCGGTACCGGTTTGAGACTGGCTGGCTTCATCGGGCTGGGAGAGTTCCTCCTGTACAGGGGTCTCAGGGATGACTTTCTCTTCCGGCAGGATTTCTTCCTCCGGCAGGGTCCCGGGCTCCTCCTGGATCTTCTCCCAGCCGGCATAGACAGTCATGTTGGAGGTCACGATGCCGTCCCAGGGGCTGGTGCAGTCCTTATCTGTATACCAGGCAGTAAACGTATAGCCGTCCGCCTCGGGCATTTCCATGGCTCCGTCGGCAAAACTGCCCTCCTCGACTTCCTCCGTATATTTGTCTCCGTGGCCCCTGAGGTCATAGGTCACGGTATATGTCTTGAGCTCGGGCTCCTCCATCATCTCGGGAGCGCCCTCCTCAAACCCCTCGCCGCCCGCAAAGGGATCCTCCGCGGCCTGGGCAGGGTCAAAGGATGTAGTCTCTCCGCCCGAGGCGCTCTCGGGGAATTCCGCCCCTGCGGCCATCAGCGGCGCTGAGAGTGCCAGAGTCATGCTGAGGATGAGGCTTGCAGCAAATACAGCTTTCCGATTCTTCTTCATCATAAGTTTCTACCTTCTTTCCCGCGTCTGTCCGTTTCCGGCGTTCACACAAACGAGGCAGCGTTTCCGTCTGTTTTATATGGTAACAGTCCGGATCTTCCCAGGCCATGGATCTGTCCGCAGACACACGAAAAAACACAGCCGGTACCGACGGTGCCTGAAAAACTATATTATCCGGTTTGTATGTCAGACCAGACAGGGCCTGGCCCTTCTTATGGTCTGACAAAGTAGATTATACCAGACACATTTTGAATTTGTAGCCTTTTTTGTGAACTTTGCAGGGATTCTGTATTTTTTTTTGAACAGGACAGGGCCATCGCAGGCACCCGAAAGTGGATCACATAACGCGGGTCTTGTCATATGGTTCTTATCATGCAGGGCTTTTGTCTGTCACAGGGACAGGCTGGTCAGGTCGGGAATGTCCTTTAAAAAGATCCTGCCGGAAAAGGCCAGGTGGGGAAGGGGCCGGAGCTCAGCCTGCGTTGGCAGGACATCCTGATAGAGGGGGTCGGCCAGGATCTTCACCTGAGCACCGGTCCGGACCTCCCGGTCCAGAAGGGCAGCGAGTTCCTCCTCCCCCTGCGGGGCGGCGTCCTTTCCGCCCAGAAGGCCCTTTCCCTCTTCGGTCATGCCAAAGACCCGGGTCCGCGCGCCGGTCCTGATCTCCAGAGAGGCGGCAAGGGATGTCATGACCGCCGGCTCGCCGATCAGGCAGTACAGGCTGTCCCGGCCCCCGCCCTCTTCTTTTCCTTCCGGACGGTCCCGGAAGGGATACGCGTTTTCTCCTGTCCGGACCGCCTCCCTGACAGCTTCAAAATACAGGTCCTCCGTTCCTTCCGCCGGGATCCCGGCCACATAGGGAATGCTGTATTTTTCTTTCAAATAGTCCGCGGCGGCCAGACCTGTGGAGGAAATCACGAGATCGACATCTGCCTGCGCGCTGCGGCGGATGCCTTCCAGCAAAGAAGTCCTGATAGTTTTTTCTTCTTTATAAAAATTTTCTGCCGCCTTATCCTTTGCGGCGTTTTCTCCCATGGCCCAGCAGGACACGACCTCCAGACCGGCGGCAGTCAGCCTGGAGACCAGGGTCTGACGGGTCGAAGAGGCGGCAAAATCCAGCGGGGTCAGACCCAGGATATTGCAACGGATCCTGCCGGCCCCGGCCTTTTGCCCGGCTTCCTGATCGCGGACAGTTTTTTGCGCGGAATCCGGATCCTCGACAAAGCGCTTTGCCAGCTGCAGGAAGGCGAGTCCTGCGCCGTGAGTGTAGTCATGCATGCCGTTGGTCATAATATAAAAAGAAGGGATTCCTGTCTCCTTCTCGATGATCCGGCAGATGGCATCAAAATCCATGCCCGTGATGTAGGGAATGGGGGAATTGGCGATGGCGATAAAGGCCGGTCTGTAGATCCGGGCCGCCTCGACCGTGTCGTGGATCAGCTTGTCGTCGCTGCCCATGACCGCGTCCATCTCATTGAGACCGGAGAGAAAGATCAGGCTGTCCTGATCGTACCAGCGGATCTCATCGTGGGTATTGTAGGTGGAGTTGCAGCCGGAGGGGTCGTGCATGACGACCATTCCGCCCAGCTCATAGAGGGCGCTGCAGACACCTGATACATCCCCGGTATAGACCGGGATCTTTCTGTAGACCTGACGCATGGGGTTCTCCTGAAAGAAAAGCTGTTAGCTATTAGCCTTTAGCTGTTAGCTGTCAGCCCACTACACATCTGCACCCGAATCCCTTCAAGGGGACGATGGTCCGGGTGTCCTTTTCATGTAAAAAGGCGTCCTCCATGAGGCCGGCCAGCTTCTCAATGCCGCTAAAGCCCCACATGCCGCTGTATTCGACGGTGTTGACGAAATGTGCGGTCCCGCCGAACCAGGCGGCTTTGGGGCCGATCGCCAGCATCTTTCCTTCGTTTTCGGCGGCGTGGAGGACCCGCATCTCGGGCCGGATCGTGGCCGTGAGCATGAGGTCCGGATGCCGAGAGGCGAGCCAGTCGAAATCCTCCCTTTCCTCCGGGGAGACAGCATCCAGATAGACCCTGGTCACATGGAAGTCATGTTCGAGCAGGAGCCTGGCCAGTCCCAGAGGGCGGGGAGTCGCGATATAGTCGATGGTGACCTCCGTGTTGCCGATCAGGGCACGGGCGCGGCGGAGGGCTTTTTCAGCCGGGCCTGCCGCGGCGGACTCTTCAGGAAATCCGGGGGTTGAAGAAGGGTCTGCCTGTACTTTTACAGGAGGGAGGTGTTTTTCCAGCTCCTGCAGTTCCCTGTTGATCTCCTCTGCTCCCAAGGCCGGCGGCAGGTACAAAAAGGGCCTGTCCAGTCTGCGGGCCAGCTGTGTGACTCCGTGGACACCGGTGGGACTGCGGGTGATCAGGAGGGAGGCGGCCCCGATCTGCAGGTAGTCCTCATAGCTTTTGCAGTCGTAGAGGGTGCGGACCCTGCAGCCGGCGTCTGTGATTGTCCGGGCCAGGTCGCTCTCGGGGTCCAGGGGCTGGTTGTCGCCCA
>DGUF01000062.1 GCA_002394525.1 Lachnospiraceae bacterium UBA4317
GGGATCATGCTCTTTGTCCTGATCCTGATGACCATGACCTATGCCCAGATCCGCTGCTTTGCCGCAGGGAACTACGGGTTCATATTTCTCCTGACCCTGGTGGCAGCTGCCTGCGTGATGGAGCACCACCTGATGGAATACTATTACAATGTCTTTCCCCTGATGGCCTTTTCCGGAAGCCGCTTTCTGAAGGCGCCGAAAAAGAAGAAGAGGCCGGACAGGTCCGGGACCGGATCCGGACAGGCCCGGGAGGAAGCCGGAGCCCCGGCCGTGCCGGGTTTCGCGGAAGCAGGGGATATCCCTCACAATCATTAAATCTGTTCAGGACCCCGCGGCTTTTGTCAGCCAGGGATTGCAGGTGCAAAGCACCTGCAAGATGGGGGTGCGGATTGTTACCAATGATGAAGCAAGTTTCCCTTTTGCGCGCGTATCCCACGACTGAAGTCACGGGTATTGCGTGATGAAGAATAAATAATGATCAGGGCGGATTGCGCCGGCGCGGCAACAAAACGCATCGCGGTTTGTCAGAGGCCGCACGGTGCAGTCCGTTTTTGTCTGCATGCATGGATCGCGGGCCGGTGTGACGGCGCACCAGGCCTCCGGAAAGGGGAGGGAAGATGATCGAGATCAGAGAGAAAAAAGATTGCTGCGGGTGCGGAGCCTGCGCGAATGTCTGTCCCGCCGGCTGTATCGCCATGGAGGCGGACGAGGAGGGCTTTCTTTATCCAAAGATCGATGCCGCGGCCTGTGTCGGCTGCGGGCTCTGCGAAAAGGTATGTCCGGTCCTCCATTCGGGGGAGGACAGGCCCTTTGACCAGACCGCCTGGCTCCTTCAGTACCGAGGGGCGGCCGTCCGCCGGGAGAGCACGTCGGGCGGAGCCTTTACGGCCATCGCCCGCTATGTCCTGGAGAGGGGCGGCGTCGTCTTCGGAGCCGCCTTTGACGAAAAGCTCCGCGTCCATCACAGGGGTGTGGAGAAGGGGAGGGACCTCTCAGCCTTCCGCGGCAGCAAATATGTGCAGAGCGACACCGGGTCCAGCTTCCGCCAGGTCCGGGACCTGCTGCAGGCGGGCAGGCTGGTCTGCTACAGCGGGACACCCTGCCAGATCGAGGGCCTGCTGGGCTATCTGCAAAAGCCTTATGAAAACCTCCTGACCGTCGATGTGGTCTGCCATGCGGTCCCCTCGCCCCTGGTCTGGGACCGCTACCTGGAGATGCAGGAGGCCAGGCTGGGCAGGAAGATCGGGGACGCGAAATTCCGCGACAAGCATTTCGGCTACCAGTACTCCACCATGACCCTGCTGGATGAGGCGGGGGAGGAGATCTATGCCCAGGGCATCGATACCGACCCCATGCTGAGGGCCTTTTTTTCGGATATCTGTGACCGGCCCTCCTGCTATGCCTGCAGCTTCAAAAAGCGCTACAGAAAGAGCGACTTCACAATCTGGGACTGCTATCCGGTCTATGCCTTCGACAAGAGACTGGACGATGACAAGGGGACCAGCCGGGTCCTGATCCACACGGACAAGGGCCGGAGGGTCTTTGAGGAGATCCGGGACCTGTGCCGGGTCCTGGAGGTGGAGCCGGATCGCCTGACGGCCGGTGTCCGGGAGATGTTCCACAGCGTGAACGGCAATCCCCGCAGGGAGGAGTTTTTCGAGGACGCCGCCTGCATGGACGCCGCGGCCCTCTTTGACCGCTATTTCCCTGTCAACGCAAAGAGAAAGCTGGAGAGGGCGGCCAGGCGCTTCTGTTATAAAACCGGGATCTACGGGGCCGCCAAGAGGGCTGCCAGAAAGATCCTGGGGAAAGATGAATGACGTGGAAATCAATAAACGTACAGAATAAGCGGACAGAATAACGTACAGAATAACATACAGAATAAACGGACAGCTGAAAAACAGACAGGCAGGCCGGGCGGGATATCCTGCAGGAGGTCCTGACTGCCTGTGACCTCAGACCATAACTGCGGGAAGGATCGAGACGGAGAGAATGAAGATGGAAGACAGGAACCGGGAAGTCATGACCGGCGGGACGGCCGGACCCGATGGACAGAGCGGCAGCGGGGCGGACCCCCTGGTGAGTATCGTCGTGCCGGTCTACAAGGTGCCCGAGGAATATCTGCGCAGGTGCATCGAGAGCTGCGTGGCCCAGACGCTGGGCCGGGTGGAGATCCTCCTGGTGGACGACGGGTCTCCGGACAACTGCGGACAGATCTGTGACGCTTATGCGGAGAAGGACAGCAGGATCCGGGTGATCCACAAGGAGAACGGAGGACTCTGCAGCGCCAGGAACGCCGGCTGCCGGGCTGCCCGGGGCGAGTGGATCATGTTTGTGGACGGGGACGACTGGATCGATCCGGACATGTGTGAGCAGATGGCGGAGGCGGGCGGCCGGGAGCAGGTCGACCTGGTCATGTGCGGCATCAGGCGGGAATACGGCCATTCCTCCCAGGTCTACCGCTTTTACCTCAGGGACTATCTGAGCGGGGGCAAGGTCTACCGGGGCCGGGAATGCAAGTGGCTGCAGCAGCAGCTCCTGGTCTATAACGGCAATATCGCGGTCGCCTATTCCAAGCTGATCCGCAGGAGCCTGCTTGAAAAATACGGGATCCTCCACGACGAGGAGCTCCGCCAGGGGGCGGAGGGACTGGAGTTCAACCTCCGGCTCTTTGAAAAGATCCGGAGCGCCCTCTTTCTGAACAGGCCCTTTTACCATTACATCTACAACGAGGGGTCCATCTCCTCCTCCCACAGCGAGGCCAACCACGCCTATGTGATCCGCTGTTTTGAGCGGATCCGCCAGCTGATCGATCAGAGCGAAAACAGGGACAGGCTCCTGCCCTGGTTTGACAACCGCCTGCTCTATGTGATCATCACGACCGCGATCAGCGGCTATTTCAACCCGGACAATCCGGCGCCCTTCAGGGAAAAGAAGAGGGGCTATGCCGCCTATCTGGACCAGCCCATCGTGGCCCGGGCCCTGCGCACGACCAACCTGCGCGGCCTCTCCAGGCAGAGGCTGGTGACCCTGTCCCTGATCCGGCACAGACAGTTCCGGGCTCTGGACCTGATGGGCAGGGCCAGGAAGTGGCAGAAGGAGCATATGTAGAGAGTGCAGGGTTTCTATTCACAGCCAGAAAAATCGAGGCGTTTTTGCATGGCTTTTTCATGCAAAAACCCGAGTGAGACGGCGAAAATAACAAAGCTTCGCATTGTGGAATACGATTTTCGCATGTTACTATCACAGTTCCGGAGGGACTGTGATAGTAACAGCGCAGGAGGCCCTTTTATGAAGAACAAAGAGGACATGATCTCCGTGATCATCCCTGTCTATAATGTAAAACCCTTTCTGCAGATGTGCGCGGACAGTGTCTTCGGCCAGACCTTCCGCAACCTGGAGATCATCTTCGTGGACGACGGGTCGACGGACGGCAGCGGTGAGCTCTGTGATGCCCTGGCCCTCCAGGACCCCAGGGTCCGCGTGATCCACCAGGAAAACGGCGGCCTGTCCGCCGCCCGCAACACCGGGATCGATGCCTGCAGCGGGGACTGGATCTACTTTCTGGACAGCGACGACGCGGTCTCCCCGGTGACCCTGGCCCATCTGTGGACCGCCTGCGTCCGGACCAGGGCGGACCTGGCCGTGGGGGACTTTATCCGCTTTTCAGAAAGGGAGGTCCCGCAGGAGCGCAGAAGCTTTTCCAGCGAGTCCTTCGGGACCGAGGAGGCCCTGCGCAGGATGCTGCTCAACGAGGGCTTCGGCCACCAGGCCTGGGGCAAGCTCTACCGCAGAAAGCTCTGGGAGAGCCTCCGCTTCCCGCAGGGCCTTCTCTATGAAGACTACGCGGTCATCTACGATGTCGTGCTCGGCGCGGACCGGGTCGCCAGGGTGGAGGACGCCCTGTATTTTTACAGGATGCAGGAGGGGTCCATCATGCACAGCGCAATCCGGGAGAAGAACCTGACCCTCCTGGATACCTCGGAGCGGGTGACGGAAATGGTCTCGCAGACCTATCCGTCCCTCAGAGAGGCGGCCATCCGCCTGCAGGTCGTGACCTATATGCGGTTTCTGGGCGACCTGCTCCAGACTGACTACCACCTCTTTCCGGACGCCCAGCGCAGGATCATCGACACCGTGAAAAAGTACCGGAAGGACTTCCTGAGGTCCGCCCAGGTCCGCAAGGTGGACAAACTCAAGCTCCGGACCCTGCTCAGGGGCAAATGGCTCTTTTACCTCATGTACAGGACGTCGGACGCGAAAAAGAAATGATCGACATGAAAAAAGAGGATTTTGAATGTTTCCTTATCTGATAACCTTTTTTCTGTCCATAGTGCTCTGCGCTGCCGCAGAGCGGGTCTGGCAGCGCCATCATATGGCTTTGAGCATCCCCTTCCTGGCGGCTTCCGTACTCGCGCCGACCTTTCTGGCCGGGGCGAGGGATTTTTCTGTCGGAACAGATATTCAGACCTATGGAAATTATGTTTTTCAGTATGTGCTGAACAGGAACAGCCTGGCCTCCGCTGTGCGGGGGATGAGGGAGATCGACCCGCTCTACAAGGCTCTGGCCTATGAGATCGCGCAGTTTACCGACAATCCCCACTGGCTCTACTTTTTCACTGCCCTGATCATCTGCGGCTTCACCATGGCGGGACTTCTTTTTTACCGCCGCTACTGCAGTGTGACTTTAGGCTGGACCTGCTTTCTCTTTCTCTTTTACGGAGATACCCTCAATACCATGAGGCAGTGCCTGGCCCTGGCAGTCGTTTTCTGCGGCTTCTCCCTCTTTGTCAGAATCCGGAACGATCAGATTTACCGGAGAAGGCCATGGCCTGTATATGCGGCCGGCTTCGCCCTGTGTCTGGTCATGCTCTATGTGGGAGTCCAGTTTCACACCACCGGCATGATCGCGGTCTGCCTTCCGGTCCTCTATCTGTTTCTGGAGAAGGTGCCGCTCAAGTGGATCCAGTTCTTTTTTGTCATCGCCTGCATGGCTGTGATCATGTTTTACAGCCCGGTCGCCCGCGGTGTTCTCCGGATGGGCTTTCTGCCGGCAAAATTCTCCCGCTATCTGGCAAAGGGGGTGGCCGTGGCGCTCAAGCCCACCATCCTGCGCCTGCCCTTTGTGATCCCGATCCTTTTCTATTACGACCGCTACTGCGGCTTCCAGACCGAGGAGACGGGCTTTACGCGGACGGACGGCATGTTCATCACCATGATGCTCTTTCTGGAGATCTGCACGGTCCAGCTGCGGAGCGTCCTGCCGGCCCTCTACAGGATCAGCTATTATTTCGGCTATTTTCGTTTTCTCGCCTACCCCAGGCTGGTCAGGATCCTGCGAAGGGACAACCGGGCCCTGGTCACGGCCCTGCTTGTGGCCTACCTGGTCGTCGTCTGGTACTACCAGAATGTCATGCAGGGCAACAATGAGATCTATCCCTATGTCTATGCCCCCGACTGGTGGTTCCGCTGCGGGGTCGCGATCCCTGTCAACTGAGAAGGGTGCCTGTGCCGTGCGGCTGCCCGGGCGCCTGTGATCGCACCGGAGAAACCCTGACGGGCTCTCTCCCCGCCTTGCAGCGAAAAGAGAGTGTCAGCCCGGAGCACTTTGAGATAAGAGGTAATATGAATATTACAGTTGCAACTCCC